>JALTLF010000183.1:0-1373 GCA_027005735.1 Chromatiales bacterium
ACCCTGCAGCACGCCGACGAGATCCGCGCCTACGAGGAACGGCGTAAACAGGAAGCGCCGTGGTTGTTCAGTGCAGGTGCGAGTGGCGAGTAGCGAGGAAAATGAATGATAAGGTTTGTTGATCTGAACCCCTCATCCTGTCCTTCTACCCCTGCGGGGCACCGAGATTCCTGTGGGAGAAGGGACCGTCATGCCAGGCCAGTTTGTTATCCCCCTCTCCCTCCGGGAGAGGGCTGGGGTGAGGGGATTTATTCAAGAAGGTTCTTCTACAACGACTTTCGCAGAACCAAAAAAAACAGTTTTACGCCAGTAACAGGAAAAACCTGAATGACAAAGACAGTATTGATCCTCCCCGGTGACGGCATCGGGCAGGAGATCGTCGCCGAGGCGGTGAAGGTGCTCGAGGCGCTGCAGGCAGACGGCCTCGACGTGACGCTCACCGAGGGATTGGTGGGCGGCACGGCCTACGACGCCACCGGCACGCCCTTGCCCGAGGAAACCCTGGCGCTGGCGCGCGAGGCCGACGCGGTGCTGCTCGGCGCGGTGGGCGGTTACAAGTGGGAGTCGCTGGACATCGCCGTGCGTCCGGAAAAGGGTCTGCTCGGTCTGCGCAAGGAGCTGGAACTCTTTTCCAACCTGCGCCCGGCCATCCTCTACCCGCAACTGGCCGAGGCCTCGACGCTGAAGGCCGAGGTGGTCGCGGGGCTGGACATCATGATCGTGCGCGAGCTCACCGGCGGGATCTATTTCGGCCAACCGCGCGGCATTCGCACGCTGGACAACGGCGAGCGCCAGGGCTACAACACGCTGGTCTATTCGGAATCGGAGATCGAGCGCATCGGCCGCTCAGCCTTCGAGATCGCCATGAAGCGCGGCAAGCGCGTGTGTTCGGTGGACAAGGCCAACGTGCTCGAGTGCACCGAGTTGTGGCGCGAGGTCATGGAACGCGTGGCGAAGGACTACCCGGAAGTGGAACTGAGCCACATGTACGTGGACAACGCCGCCATGCAACTGGTGCGCGCGCCGAAGCAGTTCGATGTCATGGTGACCACCAACATGTTCGGCGACATTCTCTCCGACTGCGCCGCCATGCTCACCGGTTCCATCGGCATGCTGCCCTCGGCCTCCCTGGACGCCAACGGCAAGGGCATGTACGAGCCCATCCACGGCTCGGCGCCGGACATTGCCGGGCAGAACGTCGCCAACCCGCTGGCCACCATTCTCTCGGTTGCCATGATGCTGCGCTACTCGCTGGACGAGCCGGGCATGGCGGAGCGCATCGAGGGCGCCGTGAACACCGTGCTGGACGACGGCCTGCGCACCGCGGACATCCACAGCGAAGGCACGCGCAAGGTGAGCACCTCCGAGATGGG
>JALTLF010000183.1:1473-13188 GCA_027005735.1 Chromatiales bacterium
ACTCGCTGGACGAGCCGGGCATGGCGGAGCGCATCGAGGGCGCCGTGAACACCGTGCTGGACGACGGCCTGCGCACCGCGGACATCCACAGCGAAGGCACGCGCAAGGTGAGCACCTCCGAGATGGGCAGTGCTGTCGTGGCGGCCTTGGCGAAACAGTAAAGCAACCACGGGGAGCACGGGGGACACGGGGAAAATTTACTGAACAGGATTGTTTTCCCGGACCGGGCATGCAGGCCAACGGCAGGAATTTCAGCGTCATTCCGGAAAGCGCGAAGCACTTATCCGGAATCCAGTGCCTGTTTTGTCCTTGTCGCCGGCTGGCAGGCATCCATCAGTTTTTACTCTGTGCCCTCTGTGGTTAAAGATTTTTTAAAATGGGGATCTGACAATGAAAAGGGTAGGTTTTGTTGGCTGGCGCGGCATGGTGGGTTCGGTGCTCATGCAGCGCATGCGCGAGGAAAACGATTTCGCCGATATCGAGCCGGTGTTCTTCACCACCTCGCAGGCGGGGCAGGCCGGTCCGGACGTGGGCAAGGAGGTGCCGCCGCTCAAGGACGCGAAGGACATCGACGAACTGAAGGCCATGGAGGTCATCATCAGTTGCCAGGGCGGCAGTTATACCGAGGCGGTGTACGGGCCCCTGCGCGCGGCGGGCTGGGACGGCTACTGGATCGATGCCGCCTCCACCCTGCGCATGGCCGAGGACAGCGTCATCGTGCTGGACCCGGTCAACCGCGGCGTCATCGACGCCTCGCTGGACGCCGGCACGAAGACCTACGTCGGCGGCAACTGCACCGTGAGCCTCATGCTCATGGCCATCGGCGGCCTGTTCGACGCCGACCTGGTGGAATGGATCACCCCCATGACCTACCAGGCGGCCTCCGGCGCGGGGGCGCAGAACATGCGCGAACTCATCCGCCAGATGGGCGCCATCCACGATCATGTGAAGGACCTCAACGAGGATCCCGCCACCGCCATCCTCGAGATCGATCGCCGGGTCACCGACTTCCTGCGCAGCGACGACTATCCCGCCGCGCACTGGCCGGTGCCGCTGGCAGCGAGCCTCATCCCCTGGATCGACTCGCCGCTGGACTCCGGCCAGAGCCGCGAGGAATGGAAGGCGCAGGTGGAGACCAACAAGATCCTGGGCCGCAGCGAGGCGCCGGTGCCCATCGACGGCCTGTGCGTGCGCATCGGCGCCATGCGCTGCCACTCCCAGGCGCTCACCATCAAGCTGAAGCAGGACGTGGGGCTCGACGAGATCCACGCCATGCTGGCGGCGGCCAACGACTGGGTGAAGGTGGTGCCCAATGAGCCCGAGGCCACTATCCGCGAGCTGACCCCGGCGGTGGTGACCGGCACCCTGAACGTGCCCGTCGGGCGTCTGCGCAAGCTCAGCATGGGCGGGGAATACCTGTCGGCCTTCACCGTCGGCGACCAGTTGCTGTGGGGCGCCGCCGAGCCCCTGCGGCGCATGTTGCGCATCCTGCTGGCCCGCTGAGCCCGAGCCGTGCCGGCCGCTCCCGGCGCGGTGTGGCCACCGGGACCGGCTGGTTAATATTTGTTCGCCCGCTGTCGATAACCCCCGAGGGGCCGTGGCCCGTCCCGGGAAGCGGCCCCGCCGGCAAAAAATGCCTTTTATTTCATTCGGCTGTTCAAGACGCGGAAATTTTGGTAAAAGGCTATTTGTAAGCTATAGTTAACGCATATTTATAAAGATTATTCTAGTTTTGTGGGCCCAAGTCTATGAGCAACAAACTGATTTCCTTGTGGTTTGCCAGGGAGGCGGGGGGTAGCCCGCGTGTTGGCATGGGGGTAAATGCGCTGCGCCGGCTGGCCGTGGTGCTGGCCATGATGGCCCTGGTCCTGGTTCCCACGACCGTCTATTCGGTGGGCTTTGGCAGTATCAAGCTGAACTCCGCCCTCAATGAACCGCTCGATGCCGAAATCGACCTGCTCGGCGCCACCGCCTCGGACATTCCCGCCCTGTCGGTGAGCCTCGCCCCCAAGGAAGCCTTCATGCGCGCCGGTATCGACAGGCCCGCCTTCCTCAACAAGATCAAGTTCAAGGTCAAGCGCCGCGACAGCGGGGGATACTATATCCACCTCACCACCCGCGAGCGCGTCCGCGAGCCCTTCATCAACTTCCTGCTCGAGATGGACTGGCCCAACGGCCGACTGCTGCGCGAATACACCGTGCTGCTGGATCCGCCCGATCTCTTCCGTCGCCAGCCCACGCTGGTGCAGGCGCCTGAAGTCACCACGCCGGAACCCGTGCAGCGTGCCCCGGAACCCTTGCCGGAGCCGGAACTGGCCCCCGAGCCCCAGGCGGCCCCGGCGCCCGTGCCCGAACCCCTGCCGCGCGACCCCGAACCGCTGGTGCCCCCCAGCGCCGAGCTGACCCCCGAACCGGCGCCGCAGGCCCTGCCGGAGCCGGAGCTGGCGCCCGAGCCGGGTCCCGGTGGGGATCTGCTGGGCCCCGATGCGGCGGCCGCACCCGAGCCCGCGCCGGAAGCCGCCCCCGAACCCCTGCCGGAGCCGGAACTGGTGCCCGAGTCCGAAGCCGTGGCCGAGGCCCCGGCGCCGGAACCCCTCCCCGAGCCCCTGCCGGAGCCGGCGCTGGCCCCCGAACCCGCGGCCGAGCCCGAGGGCCAGGCCTTTGCCGCCGAGGACGAACTCTTCCCGGCCATTCCGCTCACCCCCTACCGGGAGCCCAGCGAGGCCGACTATGCCGAGCCGCCCGCCATGGCTGGTGGCGAGCCGTCCGTGGACATGGCGCGCTCCGGCGAGATCATCGAGCCGGGTGATCTGGACTACGGCATCACCCGCAAGGGGGACAACCTGTGGAGCATCGCCGCCAAGCTGCGCCCCGATGATTCGGTGACCATCTACCAGGTCATGATGGCTCTCTACAACGCCAATCCCGAGGCCTTCATCGACGGCAACATCCATCGCCTCAAGGTGGGCCAGGTCCTGCGCATCAGCGATCCCACTCTGCTCTATAACATGAGCGCGGCCGAGGCGGCCGAGGAATACCAGCGCCAGACCGCGGCCTGGAACGAGTACCGCGAGTCGGTGGCCGCCGTGGAGGCCGAGCCCCAGCCCATCATCGCCGCCGAGCCCGAACCGGCGCCCGCCGACGTCGCCACCGCCCAGCCGGAAGGCGAGCTGACCCTGGAGCCCCCCGCCGGGGCGCCCAGCGCCGCGGGCGGCACCGCCGAGGAAGTGGAGGCCCAGAACAACCTCCTCATCACCCTGCGTGACGAGGTGGAGCAGGCGCTCAACCGCGCCAAGGCCGATCCCAACGCGCGGCCGGAGCAGATCAGCGGCCTGCAGACCCTGCTCGACGAGATCGAGCGGCTCCAGCGCGGGGTCTCGGTGGAATCCAGCGAACTGGCGGCCCTGCAGGCGGAACTCTCGCGCATCAACCAGGCCGCCACGGCTGCGCCCGAGATCGTCGAGGAAGCGCCCGCGGTCGTCGCGGAAGCCGAACCGGCGGCCGAGCCCGCGCCCGCGGAAGCCCCGCCGGCCGAAGCCGCGCCCGAGACGCCGCCGGTGGATGCGCCCGGCGTCGAGGCCGCCGTGGAAGCCGTGGAAGAAGTCGCGCCGGCGGGCGAGGAAGTCCTCCCGGCCACCGGCATGGAAGGCGAACCCGTGGCCGAAGGGGCGCCGGAGGAACTCGCCCCCGAGGCGATGGAACCCGCCGAGGGCGTGGATGCCGTCGCCGGGCAGGGTCCCGAGGCCGAACCCGAGCCGGTACCGGCCGCGCCCCAGCCCGACCTGGTGAGCACCATCCTGGCCTCCATCACCGGCTTCTTCGCCGGCCTGCTGGACAGCCCCATCATGCTGGCCGCGGTGGGCGCCGGGGTCATCATCCTGCTGCTGTTGCTGCTGCTCCTGCGCCGCCGCGCCGCCAGCGGCGACGAGAGCATCCTCATGGGCGAGAGCGCCGCGCCACAGAGCGAGGGCGCGCCCTCGGAGCCGGCCTCGCAGGAGGAGTCCTCCTTCCTCAGTGATTTCGCCATCAGCGGCATGAATGCCATCCAGGCCGAGGATTCCGAGGTGGATCCCATCACCGAGGCCGACGTCTTCATGGCCTACGGACGCTACGAGGCTGCCGAGGAGCGTCTCAAGGACGCCATCAGCGCCGATCCGCAGCGCAAGGAACTCAAGCTCAAGCTTATCGAGCTCTACTACACCACGCGGAACAGGCCCGCCTTCGAGGCCGCGGCGGAAGAGCTGTATGCCGCGCTGGGCGGCAGCACCGAGGATCCCGCCTGGGAGAAGGTCGCCGGCATGGGCGCCGAGCTGGCCCCGGAAAACCCGCTGTTCAGCGGCGCCGGCGCGCCACCGGTCTCCAGCGGGGACGTGGCCACCGGCGGCGAGGATCGCGACATGACCGAGAGCGAGATCATGGACATCGGCCTGGAAACCGGCATCTTCGATGCCGCCGATCTTGCCAATGCCGACGGTGGGGAGCCCACAACTCAGGCAGGCGGCGGCGATGACGGCCTGGACTTCAATCTCGACGCCACTGCCTCGCAGCCCGCCGCGGGGGCCGACGACGGCCTCGATTTCAACCTGGACACCACGCCTACCGATGCCGGTATCGAAGTGCCCACCGAGGCGGGCATCGAAGCGCCCACCGAGGCCCTGGCCACCGGCGACGACGCGGTGGAATTCAACCTCGATGCCCCGGGCGAGGAGAGCAGCGCCGAGATCCGGCTGGATACCGAGCGTGACTCCGAGCCCAGCGAGGCCTTCAACATCGGCATGGACCTCGGCGAGCCGGCGAAGAGCGAGGAGTTCGACGTGGATACCCCGGCGCCCGCGCTCAGCGAGGAGTTCGAGCTGGACATGGCCGCCCCCGCCAAGAGCCAGGAGTTCGACATGGGCATGGCGGCGAAGAGCCAGGAACTGGACCTGGGCGAGCTCAATCTCGATACCGCGGCCCCCTCGGCGGAGGATTCGCTCATCGACCTGGGCATGGATGCCACCGATGCCGGCGAGATCGATCTCGATGCTTCCATCGACGAGGTGGGCACCAAGCTGGACCTGGCCAAGGCCTACATCGACATGGGCGATCCCGAAGGGGCGCGCAGCATCCTGGGCGAGGTCCTCAACGAGGGCAACGACACCCAGAAGCAGGAAGCCCAGCAACTGATGCAGCAGATCGTCTAGGCCGCGTCCGGCCATGGAGCTGCACTGTGCCGGCGTTTGCGCCGGCACAGTCGTCTGGTGACCCCGAAACGACGAGAGCGTCCCGCATGAACAGGTCTTTCATACCGCGCCCCCGGGCCGCCTGCCGGAGTTGAAGCGGCATGCGTGTCGCCATGGGCGTGGAATACGACGGGCACCCCTTCTGCGGCTGGCAGTACCAGGATCACAGCCCCTCGGTACAGGAGGCGGTGGAGCGGGCGCTGTCGCAGGTGGCCGACGAGCCCATCCGGGTGATCTGCGCCGGGCGCACGGACACCGGGGTGCACGGCATCGGCCAGGTGATCCATTTCGATACCCGCGCCGAGCGCAGCGAGCGCGCCTGGGTCATGGGTACCAACGCCAACCTGCCCAAATCCGTGGCCGTGCAATGGGCGCGGCCGGTGAGCGAGGACTTCCACGCGCGTTTCTCGGCGCAACGCCGCCGTTACCGCTACGTGATCTTCAATCGCGCGGTACGGCCGACCTTCCTGCAACACCGCGTGGCCTGGGCCTACCGCCCGCTGGATGAGGGCCGCATGCAGGCGGCCGCGGCGCCCCTGCTGGGGGAGCACGACTTCAACGCCTACCGCGCCCAGGCCTGCCAGGCGAAGAGCCCGGTGCGCACCCTCTACCGGCTGGACGTGGCGCGCCACGGCGAGTTCATCGTGCTGGACCTGGAGGCCAACGGCTTTCTGCACCACATGGTGCGCAACATCGCCGGGGTGCTCATGGCCATCGGTAGCGGCGAGCGGGCGGTGGGCTGGAGCGCCGAGGTGCTGGCGCGACGCGACCGCCGCCTCGGCGGGGTGACCGCGCCGGCCTGCGGGCTGTACCTGGTGGGGGTGAGCTACCCGCCGGCCTTCGGCCTGCCGCCGCCCGCGCCGGCGGGGGGCTGGCCCGATGTGGCCTGCCCGCCCGGGGTCTGATAGGGTTGCGGCTTTTGCACGGCGATTGACACGGGAACGGGCGGGAAGATGCCATCCATGGCGCGAACACGGGTAAAATACTGCGGTATCACGCGCGAGGAGGACGCCCTCGAGGCGGCGCGGCTGGGCGTGGACGCCATTGGCCTGGTGTTCTTCGACGCCAGTCCGCGCCACGTCTCGGTGGCCAGGGCGAAGGCCATCGCCGCGGCCCTGCCGCCCTTCGTCACCACCGTGGGGCTGTTCGTGGATGCCGGCGAGGCGCTCATCGAGAACGCCATCACCGAGGTGGGCCTGGATCTGTTGCAGTTCCACGGCACCGAGACGCCCGAGGAGTGCGGCCGTTACGGCCGCCCGTACATCAAGGCCATGCGCGTGGACACGCGCGGCGGACAGGCGCCCGACATCGCCGCCTTCTGCCAGCTCCATGCCGGCGCGCGCGGCATCCTGCTCGATACCTTCCAGGCCGGCAAGCCCGGGGGCACCGGCGAGACCTTCGACTGGGACTGCATCCCGAAGGATCTGAACAAGCCGCTGATCCTCGCCGGCGGGCTCGATGCCGGCAACGTTGCCGAGGCCATCCGCCGCGTGCGGCCCTGGGCGGTGGACGTCAGCGGGGGCATCGAGGCGGAGAAGGGGATCAAGGACAGCGAACGGATGCGCGCATTCATGAACGAGGTAAACAGGCTTGGCACAGGCTGACAAACAGAGCACGAGCTACGCGCTGCCCGATGCGCGGGGCCACTTCGGCCCCTACGGCGGCTTGTTCGTCTCCGAGACCCTCATGGCGCCGCTGGAAGAATTGCGCGTGGCCTGGGAACACTACCTGCAGGACGCGGACTTCCTGCGCGAACTGGACGACGAACTGCACCATTACGTGGGCCGCCCATCGCCCCTGTACCTCGCGCGGCGCTGGAGCGAGGAGATCGGCGGCGCGCGGATCTGGCTCAAGCGCGAGGATCTCAATCACACCGGCGCGCACAAGGTCAACAACACCGTCGGCCAGGCGCTGCTGGCCAGGCGCATGGGCAAGACGCGCATCATCGCCGAGACCGGCGCCGGCCAGCACGGCGTGGCCACCGCCACGGTGGCGGCACGCCTCGGCCTCGAGTGCGTGGTCTACATGGGCGCCGAGGACATCCAGCGCCAGGCCATCAACGTCTATCGCATGAAACTGCTCGGCGCCACGGTGGTGCCGGTGGAGTCCGGTTCGCGCACGCTCAAGGACGCTCTCAACGAGGCCATGCGCGACTGGGTCACCAACGTCGACGACACCTTCTATATCATCGGCACCGTGGCCGGGCCGCATCCCTATCCGGCCATGGTGCGCGACTTCCAGGCCGTCATCGGCCGCGAGGCGCGCGCGCAGATCCTCGAACAGGCGGGTCGCCTGCCCGATGCGCTGGTGGCCTGCGTGGGTGGCGGCTCCAATGCCATCGGCCTGTTCCATCCCTTCATCGCCGACAGCGAGGTGGCCATGTACGGCGTCGAGGCCGCCGGCGAGGGGCTCGACACCGGCCGCCACGCCGCGCCGCTGTGCGCGGGGCGCCCCGGCGTGCTGCACGGCAACCGCACCTATCTCATGGAGGACGACGACGGCCAGATCATTCACACCCACTCGGTCTCGGCGGGGCTGGACTATCCCGGCGTGGGGCCCGAGCACGCCTGGCTCAAGGACAGCGGGCGCGCGCAGTACGTCGCCATCACCGACGAGGAGGCGCTGGCGGCCTTCCACACCCTGACCCGCGTGGAAGGCATCATCCCGGCGCTGGAGTCCAGCCACGCGCTGGCCTACGCGGCAAAACTGGCGGCGACCCTGAAGCCCGGGCAGCACATCGTCGTCAACCTGTCCGGCCGCGGTGACAAGGACATCCATACCGTGGCGGCGCTGGAGGGCATCGCGCTGTGAGTCGTATCGAATCCCGTTTTGCGACACTGCGCCGCGAGGGGCGCACGGCACTGGTGCCCTACGTCACCGCCGGCGATCCGCGCCCGGAGGTCACCGTGCCCCTGATGCATGCCATGGTGGCGGCGGGCGCCGATCTCCTCGAACTGGGCGTGCCGTTCTCCGATCCCATGGCCGACGGCCCGGTGATCCAGCTCGCCAACGAGCGCGCGCTGGCCCACCACGTGTCCCTGCACGACGTGCTCGACATGGTGAGGCGCTTTCGCCAGCAGGACAGCGACACGCCAGTGATCGTCATGGGTTATCTCAATCCCATCGAGGTCATGGGCTATGCCGCCTTCGCCGAGGCCGCCGCCGAGGCCGGGGTGGACGGTGTCATCACCGTGGACATGCCGCCGGAAGAGGCCGACGAATTCCGTACGCTACTGCTCGCCCGGGGCATCGATCCCATCTTCCTGCTCGCGCCCACCACCAACGACGAGCGCATCCGTCGCATCGTCGATGCCGCCAGCGGTTTCATCTATTACGTGGCGCTCAAGGGCGTCACCGGCGCGGGCAACCTCGATACGGCGGAAGTGGGCCAGCGCGTGTCCCATATCCGCGGCATGACCGACATTCCCGTGGGCGTGGGCTTTGGCATCAAGGACGCCGACTCGGCGCGGGCGGTGGCGCCGTTTGCCGACGCGGTGGTGGTGGGCAGTGCCATCGTGCGGCAAATCGAGGCATATTCGGATAGAATGGAGACAGCCACGCAGCATATCGTGGCCCTGCTCAAAGACATTCGCCAGGCTCTGGACAGCGGCGAGACAACGAAGGTGGAACGGGCATGAACTGGTTTACCAAATTACTCCCCTCGCGCATTCGTACCGAGACCAGCAGCAAGAAGAGCATTCCCGAGGGCCTGTGGTCCAAGTGCAACGCCTGTAACGCGGTGCTCTATCGCGCCGAGCTGGAGCGCAACCTCAACGTCTGTCCCAAGTGCGATCACCACATGCGCCTCGGCGCGCGCCAGCGCCTCGACCAGTTCCTCGACGAGGAGCCGCGCGAGGAAATCGGCGCCGGCCTGGAACCGAAGGACGTGCTCAAGTTCCGCGACCTGAAGAAATACAAGGATCGCATCAGCCAGGCGCAGAAGAACACCGACGAGAAGGACGCGCTGGTGGCCATGATGGGACGCGTCAAGGGGGTCCCGCTGGTGGCCTGCGCCTTCGAGTTTCGTTTCATGGGCGGCTCCATGGGCGCGGTGGTGGGCGAGCGTTTCGTGCGCGCCGTGGACACCGCCGTCGAGCACGGTATTCCACTGGTGTGCTTCTCCGCCAGTGGCGGCGCGCGCATGCAGGAGGCGCTGTTCTCCCTCATGCAGATGGCCAAGACCAGCGCCGCGCTGGCCATGCTCAGCAAGCGCGGCGTGCCCTACATCTCGGTGATGACCGATCCCACCATGGGCGGTGTGTCCGCCAGTCTTGCCATGCTCGGTGACATCAACATCGCCGAGCCCAACGCCCTCATCGGCTTCGCCGGCCCGCGCGTCATCGAGCAGACCGTGCGCGAGACCCTGCCCGAGGGCTTTCAGCGTTCCGAGTTCCTGCTGGAGCACGGCGCCATCGACATGATCGTGGATCGCCGCGACATGCGCGACAAGATCGCCAGCCTCGTGAGCATGCTCACCCGCCAGCCGGCACCCTGAGCCGGCGCGCAGCGCCGGCAGGGACGAGTGACGAGGGGCGGGTTGCGAGGGAAGACCCCTGAAACATCTTCTACGTCCCGCTTTTTTCCTGTCTGATGACTGATCACGCGCCACGTTTCGAAACACTCGAGGACTGGTTGCACTGGCAGGAGTCGCTGCATCCGTCCGCCATCGACCTGGGGCTGGAACGCGTGCGCGCGGTGTTCCGGCGTCTGCGCGAGGGGCGTCCGCCCTTTGCGGTGGTCACGGTGGCGGGCACCAACGGCAAGGGATCCAGCGTTGCCATGCTTGCCGCCATCCTGGGCGCGGCCGGCTATCGCGTCGGCAGCTACACTTCGCCCCACCTGTTCGCCTACAACGAGCGTATCGTCATCAACGGCGTGCCGGTGGACGACGCCACCCTCTGTGCCGCCTTCGCGCGGGTGGACGCCGCGCGGGTGGAGGAGGGTGACGAGGTTTCGTTGACCTATTTCGAGTTCGGCACCCTCGCGGCGCTGGACATCTTCTGGGAGGCGGGGCTGGACATCGCCATCCTGGAAGTGGGACTCGGCGGGCGTCTCGACGCGGTGAACATCGTCGCCCCCGACGTGGCGCTGATCACCGCCATCGATCTCGATCACCAGGAATACCTCGGTCCCGATCGCGAGTGCATCGCGCGGGAGAAGGCCGGGATCCTGCGTCCCCTGCGCCCGGCGGTGTGCAGCGATCCGGACGTGCCCCGTGCCCTGCGCGAGACCGCCGAGGAACTGGGCGCGCCCCTCTATGCCCTGGGGGAGGACTTCAATATCGTCACGCACGACGCGGACTGGAACTGGCTGGGGCCGGGGCAGGTGCGCCGCGCCCTGCCGTGGCCGGCCCTGCGCGGCGCGCACCAGTTGCGCAACGCCGCGGGTGTGCTGATGGCGCTGCAACTGCTGGGCGAGCGTTTCTATCTCAGCCAGGCGCAGGTGCGCGAGGGCCTGCAGGCGGCGCGCGTGCCCGGCCGCTTCCAGGTGGAACAGGGGGGCGAGCGCACCTGGGTGTTCGACGTGGCGCACAATCCCCAGGCCGCGGCGGCGCTGGCGGACAACCTGCGGGCCTTCACCGGCGGTCGGCCTTGCCAGGCGGTGTACGGCGCCCTGCGCGACAAGGACAGCGCGGCGGTGGTGGCCACCCTCGACGGGCTGGTGGCGCACTGGTGGCTCGCGCCGCTGGACGGGGCGCGGGGGTGCGAGGCGGGGAGCCTGCAGGCCGCCGCGGGGCTCGCGCCCGCCCGCGCCACTGCCTGCGATACGCTGGCCGGGGCCATGGCCGGGGCCGCCCGCCGCGCCGGGCCGGGGGGCGTGGTGCTGGTCTTCGGCGCCTTTCAGCTGGTGGCGGAGGCCTGGCCCTTGCGCGGGGCCGTGTGACGCGGTGCTTTCGCACCGGCCGGGCCGGGCTGTTATAATGGCCTTTTACAGGCATCGTGGTTTTCCGTGTCGAAACAAGAGACTCCGCTCAAACAACGCCTCGTCGGCGCGATTGTCCTGGTGGCACTGGGCGTGATCTTCATTCCCATGTTTCTCGGCGGCGAAGGCGAGCGTGGCGTGCCCCTGTTTGGCACCAACGTGCCCGACAAGCCCGCGGCCCTCGAGGAACTGGGCCAGTCCCAGCCCGGCCACCAGTTGCCGCCACCCCCGCCGCCGGAGGAGGTGCGCACCCTGGTGGACGCGCAGTCTCCCCCCGCCGCCGTGGCCGAGACGCCGGCAAGCACGGCGTCTCCGGAGGCCGCGGCTCCGCCAGTTCCCGCATCGCCCGGGGCCGCGCCGAAGCCGGAGACACCGCCGGCCGCCACCCCCGGCCCGGCCGCCAATCCCCTTTCCTGGGCGGTGCAGGTGGGCAGCTTCTCCCAGCGCGCGCGTGCCCTGAAACTGCGCGACCGCCTGCGCAAGGCGGGTTTCCAGGCCTTCGCCGAGGCGGTCACCACGCGTGAGGGACGCCGCTTCCGCGTGCGCGTCGGCCCGGTGGGGGCGCGCGACA
>JALTLF010000184.1 GCA_027005735.1 Chromatiales bacterium
TAGCCCAGGCCAGCTTCTCGACCCTCGGTCTCTCCTTCTCTCTGTCGTCGTCCCCCACGCGAGGAAGGGCACTTTATTGTTTCCCCGTGTGCCCCGTGCTCCCCGTGGTAAATCTTCTTGTACCTGTGCCACTTGCCACCACGGCGGTGGCCCCTGTAACGTATGCACCCCATGGAAGTCGATTTGCTCGTTCAGGCCCGTTGGATCGTGCCCGTGGAGCCCGCCGGCACGGTGCTCGACCATCATGCCGTGGCGGTGCGCGACGGGCGCATCGTCGCCGTCTGTCCCGCCGCGGAGGCGGTGCAGTTCACCGCGCAGACCCACCTGACACTGGACCACCACCTGCTCTGCCCCGGTTTCATCAACGCCCACGGGCATGCGGCCATGAGCCTCATGCGCGGGCTGGCCGACGACCTGCCGCTGATGGACTGGCTGGAACACCATATCTGGCCCGCCGAACAGCAGTTCGTCAGCAGGGAGTTCGTGCGCGACGGCACGGCGCTGGCCTGCGCCGAGATGCTGCGTGCCGGCACCACCTGTTTCTCGGACATGTATTTCTTCCCCGATGAGACCGCCGAGGTGGTGGACCACGCCCACCTGCGCGCGGTGCTGGGCATGATCCTCATCGACTTCCCCTCCGCCTGGGCCAGCGACCCGGACGACTACCTGCACAAGGGACTGGCCCTGCACGATCACCTCAAGGGCCACGCGCTGCTCTCCACCGCCTTCGCGCCCCACGCGCCCTACTCCGTCAGCGACGATTCCTTTTCCAGGATGGCCGTATATGCCGCCGAACTGGATCTGCCGGTGCACATGCACGTGCACGAGACCCGCGACGAGGTCAACCAGGGCGTGGCGGAACACGGCAAGCGCCCGCTGGCGCGCCTCGATGAACTGGGCCTGCTCAACCCCAACCTCATCGCGGTGCACATGACGCAACTGGAGGACGAGGAGATCGCCGCGGTGGCCGAGGCCGGCGCCAGCGTGGTGCACTGCCCGCGCTCCAACATGAAACTGGCCAGCGGCGCCTGCCCGGTGCAGCGCCTGCTGGACGCCGGTGTCAACGTGGCGCTGGGCACCGACGGCGCGGCGAGCAACAACACCCTGGACATGCTCGCCGAGATGCGCGCCGCGGCCCTGCTCGGCAAGCTGGTGGCCGACGACGCCGCGGCGGTGAGCGCCGAGCAGGCCCTGTCCATGGCCACCCTCAACGGCGCCCGCGCGCTGGGTCTGGCCGAGGAGACCGGCAGCCTGGTGGTGGGCAAGTGGGCCGACATGCAGGCCATCGACTTCGAACGGCCCGAGACCCGGCCGGTGTATCACCCCGTCTCGCAGCTGGTCTATGCCGCTGACCGGGCGCAGATCAGCGACGTGTGGGTAGCCGGCCGCCATGTGCTGCGCGACCGCGCCCTGACCACCCTGGACGAGTCGATGGTCATGGAACGCGCGCGGGCCTGGCATGATAAACTGGCGCAACACGACCAGAACTGAACCAGGATATAACCGGGACTGACAGCGTGAGCGCAGCACAGCACAACGTCGATGACAGGGAAATCGCCAAGTTCGAGGCGCTGGCCTCGCGCTGGTGGGATCCCGACGGCGAGTTCAAACCCCTGCACGAGATCAACCCCCTGCGGCTGGATTACGTGGACCGCCGTGCCGGCCTGAAGGGCAAGCGCGTCATCGACGTCGGCTGCGGCGGCGGCATCCTTGCCGAGGCCATGGCCTCGCGCGGCGCCGAGGTCACCGGCATCGACATGGGGGAGGCGCCACTCATGGTGGCGCGCCTGCACCGGCAGGAATCCGGAGTGGAAGTGGACTACCAGCGCATTACCGCCGAGGCCATGGCCGAGGAACATCCCAACGCCTTCGACATCGTCACCTGCATGGAGATGCTCGAACACGTCCCCGATCCCACCTCCACCATCGCCGCCTGCGCGCGGCTGGTGAAGCCCGGCGGCCACGTGTTCTTCTCCACCATCAACCGCAACCCGCGCGCTTACCTGTTCGCCATCGTCGGCGCGGAGTACGTCCTCGGCCTGCTGCCCAAGGGCACCCATGAGTACAGCAAGTTCATCCGACCCTCGGAGCTGGAGGCCTGGTCACGCCAGGCGGGCCTGACGGTGCAGGAGATCACCGGCATGAGCTACAACCCCTTCAGCAAGCGCTATTCGCTGGGTTACGACGTGGGCGTCAATTACCTGATGCATTGTTCGAAAGAACAGTAGCGAGAAGACACTGTAGGAGCGCCGCCCCGGCGCGATGAAATAACAGGGCAGTGAAACAATCGCGCCGGGGCGGCGCTCCTACCGATTATCTTTTCTGATTCAATACTTGTTTCACCTATGTGCCCCATCAAAACCGTCCTCTTCGATCTCGACGGCACGCTGGCCGATACCGCGCCGGATCTCGCCTTTGCCCTCAACGAGGTGCTGCGCGAGCAGGGGCGCCCCACCCTGCCCTTCGAGACCATTCGCCCGGTGGTGTCCCACGGCGGCATGGCGCTCATCCGGCTGGGTTTCGACATGGAGCCGGACGCGCCCGGCTTCGAGGATCGGCGCCAGCGCCTGCTCGAGATCTACCGCGACAACATCGCGCGGGAGACGCGGCTTTTTGACGGCATGGAGGCGGTGCTGGATGCCATCGAGGCGCGCGGCCTCAACTGGGGCGTGGTGACCAACAAGCCCGCCTGGCTCACCGAACCGCTGCTGGAACGACTGGAGTTGCGGCGGCGTGCCGCCTGCGTCGTCAGCGGCGACACCCTCGATGAGCGCAAGCCCCATCCCGCGCCCCTGTTGCACGCCTGCGAACTGTGCGGCAGCAAGGCACCCGAATGCGTCTACGTCGGCGACGCCCGGCGCGACATCGAGGCGGGCAGCCGCGCCGACATGCACACGCTGGTCGCCCTTTTCGGGTATATTGGCGAGAACGACGATCCCGCCGCCTGGCAGGCCGATGCCATGGTGGAGAGCCCGGCGGCGATTCTCGACTGGATCGACCGGCAGCACAACGAGGCCTGATACCCGCACGTGGAAAACACGCAGTTCTATCTTCTCGCCGCCGCCGGCGTGGTGGTTGCCGCGCTGGCCGGTTATTTCTTCGCCGCGTGGCGTTACCAGCGCCACCTTGGCCACCTGCGCGAGGAACAGGCCGCCCTGCAGACCACCCTGGAGATGGAACGCCAGCGCAGCGAGGAAAAACTCGCCGCGCAGGAAGAGGCGCGGCAGAAACTCAGCGAGAGTTTCGCCAGCCTGTCGCGCGAGGCGCTCCGGCACAACAGCGAGGCCTTCCTCAAGCTGGCCGAGGAAAACCTGCGCCGCTTCCAGCACCAGGCCCAGGGCGAGCTGGAGAAGAAGGAAAAGGCCGTCGAGCATCTCATCAAGCCCATCCGCGAAGCGCTGGAGAAGACCGAGAAGCAGATCCGGGAAATCGAAAAGGATCGCCGCGAGTCCTTCGGCGCGCTAAGCCAGCACCTGGAACAGATGGCGCAGGCCCACGCCGCCCTGCAGAGCGAAACGCGCAATCTCGTCGGAGCCCTGCGCCGCCCCGAGGTGCGCGGCCAGTGGGGGGAACTGACCCTCAAGCGCCTCGCCGAGCTGGCGGGCATGGTGGAGCACTGCGATTTCTTCGAGCAGGAGCATGTCAGCAACAGCGAGGGCGGTGCCGCACGCCCGGACATGATCGTGCGCATGCCCGACCGCCGCGAGATCATCGTCGATGCCAAGACGCCGCTGGACGCCTACCTGCGCGCGGTGGACAGCAAGGACGACGCGGAACGCACGGCGGCACTGGAGGCCCACACCCGCCACGTGCGCGAGCGCGTCAAGGAGCTGGCCACCAAGGCCTACTGGTCCCAGTTCGACAACGCGCCGGACTTCGTGGTGCTGTTCATCCCCGGCGACCAGTTCCTCGCCGCCGCGCTGGAGCAGGACCATGGCCTGCTGGAATTCGCGTTGAAACAGAAAGTCATCCTCGCCACGCCCACCAGCCTGGTGGCGCTGCTGCGCGCCATCGCCTACGGCTGGCGCCAGGAACAGCTGGCGGAGAACGCCGAACAGATCCGCAACATCGGCGAGGACTTATATAAGAGGTTGGGCACCTTCGCCGAACACCTCGACCGCCTCGGCAAGTCGCTGGAGGGCAGCGTCAAGCATTACAACAAGGCGGTGGGTTCCTTCGAGAGCCGCGTGCTGCCCGGCGCGCGCAAGTTCACCGAGCTGGGGGTGCAGGCCGATGCCGAGATCACCGATGCGCGCAAGCTGGAACAGGCGCCGGTGCAGGTGGAGCAGAAGGAGACAGAAGATTAGGGCGGCACGATGATCTATGGTGAAGATCCGGCGTCATTCCCGCGCAGGCGGGAATCCGGAAAACATGATGAGACAAAACACTGGATTCCGGACAGGTGCTGCGCACCTTCCGGAATGACCAGAAAGTGTTCTCCCGTGCAGGCCGGCACCGAGGTCCTGAAGGGAGAAGTGGTGCCGCGCCTTCGGGAATAGCGACAAGGTGCGCTCCCATGCACACCGGGGTTCCGACCTGAAGGGCGACTCACGAAGGGCCGAAGCCCGGCAGGACGGAACCCCGGTGTGGGGTAAAAACAAATTCTGTTTTACTCGTCCTTGAGCGTATCGCGGATGGCGCGGCCGGTTTCTTCCAGCAGTTCACCGGCGGCCTCGCCGGCGTCACGCGCGCGGTCTTCAATGGTGTCGGCATCGAAGGGGTTACTGTAGATGGGTTTGTCGCGCCCGATGTTGACCCCGAACCACAGGCCCAGCAGCAGGCCGAGGATGATCCACAGAATGGCGTTCTTGATGGCTTTCACGGGCTCCCCCCTTGCTTTGCAGCGCGTGTCACAGGCCCTATCATACCCGTGATGGACGATCACCGCACCCGCGTCGAGGCAGCCTACGCCCACTGCCAGAACCTGGCCCGACGCCACTACGAAAACTTCCCCGTGGCCTCCCGCTTCCTGCCCGCGCGCCTGCGCCGACCAGTGGCAGCCATCTATGCCTTTGCCCGCCAGGCCGACGATATCGCCGACGAGGGCGCGCTGCCCGCCGCCGAGCGCCATGCGCAACTTTCAGACTACCGCGCCCGCCTGGACGCCATCGCCGCGGGCGAGACCGTGACGGACCCGGTATTCCTCGCCCTCGCCGACACCATCGCGCGTCACGCCCTGCCCGTCTCCCTGTTCCACGATCTCCTCAGCGCCTTCGAGCAGGATATCGACACGCGGCGCTATGCCAGTTTCGCCGAGGTGCAGGACTATTGCCGGCGCTCCGCCAACCCCGTGGGACGCCTCCTGCTGCATCTTTACGACCGCGCCACGCCCGCCAACCTGGCGCATTCCGACTGTATCTGTACCGCCCTGCAGTTGATCAACTTCCTCCAGGATCTGGCGCAGGACATGGACGAGAACGACCGCCTCTACATCCCCCTCGACGAGATGCAGGCCCACGGCGTGCGCGAGGACGACTTTCGCCGGCGGCGTACCACCCCCGCCATGCGCGCGCTCATCGCCGCGCAGATCGCCCGCGCCGCCACCCTGCTCGAACAGGGGCGTCCGCTGGGGCGCGCCCTGCCCGGCCGCGCGGGACTGGAGATGCGCCTCATCATCGCCGGCGGCACGCGCATCCTGCAACGCCTCCAGGCGCAGTCTGAGGACGTCTTTTCACGCCCCCGCCTCGGTCGCCTCGACAAGCTGCGCCTGCTCCTGCAGGCGCTGTTTTACCGCGCCAGGCCGGCAAGGGGTGTAGGTGGGCTCACGGATCTGCGTTAACATACGCCCCTGCCTCGAGACGCCTCCATGAGCCCTGACCAGTACTGCCAGCAGCGCACCGCGCAGAGCGGTTCCAGTTTCTACTACAGCTTCCTTTTCCTGCCGGAGGATCAGCGCCGCGCCATCACGGCCCTGTATGCCTTCTGCCGCGAAGTGGACGACGTGGTGGACGAATGTCAGGAAGCGGAAGTGGCGCGCGCCAAGCTGGGCTGGTGGCAGGCGGAAGTGGCACGCCTGTTCGACGGCAGGCCGGAACATCCCGTGGGCAAGGCCCTGTTGCCCTTCGTCGCCAGTCTCAACCTGCCGCGCGAGTTGTTCGAGGAGATCATCCAGGGCATGGAAATGGATCTCGACCAGCCACGCTATGCCGCCTTCCGCGATCTGTCGCTCTACTGCTACCGCGCCGCCGGCGTGGTGGGCCTGCTGTCCGCCGAGATCTTCGGCTACGAGGATCGCGATACTCTCAAGTATGCTCAGGACCTCGGCTTTGCCTTTCAGCTCACCAACATCCTGCGCGACGTGGGCGAGGATGCGCGCCGCGGGCGTATCTACATCCCGCAGGACGAAATGGCGCGCTTCGGCGTCAGCGAGGACGACATCCTCGCCGCGCGCTACACGCCGGAGGTCACCGCCCTGCTGCGCCACCAGGCGGAACGCGCCGAGGGCTACTACCAACGCGCGCTGGCGCAACTTCCCGAGGCGGACCGCTTTGCCCAGCGCAGCGGTCTCATCATGGCGGCCATCTACCACCGCCTGTTGCGCAAGATCGAGAGGGAGGACTTTCGCGTCCTGCACCAGCGCATCAGCCTCACCCCCCTGCGCAAGTTCTGGACCGCGTGGCGCAGCCTGCGAGGGGAAAAGCGGCGCCACCGGCGCTGGTTGAAACAACAGGCTGCATGAGCAGGGATGGAAAGCCGGTGCTGGTGGCGGGCGGTGGCTGGGCCGGACTCAGCGCCGCCGTCCACCTTGCCGCGCGCGGCGTTCCCGTGCACCTCGTGGAGGCGGCGCGCCAGCTCGGCGGCCGTGCCCGCCGCGTGCGCCTCGGCGAGTTGGCCGTGGACAACGGCCAGCACCTGCTCATCGGCGCATACCACGCCACCCTCGATCTGCTGGAACAGATCGGCGTGCCCGGCGAGGCGCTGTTGCGCACGCCGCTGCAACTGGATGTCCTTGCGGGTCCGCGGCACGCACTGCAACTGCGCGCGCCGCACCTGCCCGCGCCCTTTCATCTCCTCCTCGCCCTGTGGCGCGCGCGGGGATTGACGCGCCATGATCGCCGCCGCGCGCTGGCCTTCGGGCGCTTCCTGCAGGGCCGGCGCGGCGAGCTGGCCGACGACGACAGCGTGGCCGAACTCCTGCGGGCACAGGGGCAAACCCCTGCCACCGTTCGCCTGCTGTGGGAACCCCTGTGCCTCGCCACCCTCAACACGCCCCTCGCCCGGGCCTCGGCGCGGGTCTTCGCCCGCGTCCTCTACGATGCCCTGTTCCGCGCGCGGCGCGACTCGGACCTGCTCTTCGCCCGTCGCGATCTCGGCGCCCTGCTGCCGGATCCCGCCATGGCCTTCATCGAACATCACGGCGGGCGCATCACCCTGGGGCGGCGCGTCACCGGCCTGCGCATCGCCCGGAACAGACTCCAGGCGGTGGAGATGGACGGCGAGACCATCGACGCGCCCCGGGCGATCCTCGCCGTGAGTCCCGAACAGTGCCTGGCGCTGTGCCGCCATCACGCCCCGCTCTCGGCCCTTGCCGACGGCCTGGCGCGGCTGGACAGCCAGCCCATCTGCACCGTGTATCTGCAATACCCCCAGGCCACCCGCCTGCCCCGACCCGCCATCGGCATGGTCGGCGGCCTGTGCCAGTGGCTCTTCGATCGCCGCCACGCCGGGCAGGCCGGCCTCATGGCGGCGGTGATCAGCGCCGAGGGCCCGCACATGGCCATGGACAATGCCGAACTGGGCGAGGCGGTGGGCGCGGAGATCGCCCGCGCCCATCCCCACTGGCCGGCGCCGCACGCGGTGCGCGTGATCCGCGAAAAGCGCGCCACCTTTGCTTGCGTGCGCGGGAGCGATACACTGCGCCCGGCCAGCGCGACCCCCGTCAGAGGGCTCTACCTGGCCGGCGACTTTACCGCCACCGGCTACCCGGCCACGCTGGAGGGCGCGGTGCGCAGCGGCCGCGTGGCCGCCCGACACATTCTCGAGAACCTGCAGGAAGACACGCCATGAGCACACACCTTGTCCCCGCCAACTACCAGCTCCCCGCCGGGGCCTTCACCGACCGGGTCTGCCTCGTCACCGGTGCCGGCGCCGGCATCGGCCAGGCGGTTGCCGTCGGCCTGGCCGAGGCCGGGGCGCAGGTCATCCTGCTGGACAAGAACGTGCCGGCGCTGGAGCAGACCTACGACGGCATCGAGGCGCGCGCGCCGGGACGGGCGGCCATCTATCCGCTGGATCTGCTTGGCGCCACGCCGCCGGACTATCACAAGCTGGCGGAGACCATCGAGAAGCAATACGGCGGCCTGCACGGGCTGGTGCATTGCGCGACCTTCCTCGGCACGCGCTCG
This sequence comes from Chromatiales bacterium, assembly GCA_027005735.1. Taxonomy (GTDB): domain Bacteria; phylum Pseudomonadota; class Gammaproteobacteria; order CAMYNG01; family CAMYNG01; genus HyVt-448. The sequence goes on from JALTLF010000184.1 coordinate 8,346, forward strand.
CCCATGGCGCAGTTCGACCCCGAACTGTGGATGAAGGTCATGCAGGTGAACCTCAACGGGCCCTTCATGCTCACCCAGGCGGTACTCGGCCTGTTGCGCGCCGCGGAACCCGCCTCCGTCGTCTTTTCCACCGCCGCCCCCGGCCGCCATGGCACCGCCTACTGGGGTGCCTACGGGGTGTCCAACGCGGCCTTGGAAAACTTCATGCAGATCCTGGCCGACGAGCTGGAGTCCAACACCGGCATTCGCGTCAATTCGCTGGATCCCGGCGCGGTGCGCACCGCCCTGCGCCTGCGTACCTTCCCCGGCGAGGACGCCAACCAGTTGCCGAAGCCCGAGGACGTGGTCCCCGCCTATCTCTACCTGCTGGGTCCCGACAGTGCCAAATTCACCGGCGAGCAGTTCGAGATCAAGTCCAGAAGCGACTAAATACGTGTTCCGGATACCCGATCACCCTGGAATAACCGGATTGCCTCGTCTGCCTGTCTCGCTCCGGGGCAAGGTTTACGGACACGCGGTACATACGTCCCTGTACGCTCGACAGCCGCGGTCGCTCCGGGCGTGGCCCAGGCCAGCTTCTCGACCTCCGGTCTCACCTTCTCCTGCCCTCTCGCGACACTAAATACGTGTTCCGAATACCCGATCACCCTGGAATAACCGGATTGCCTCGTTTTCCTGTCTCTCTCCGGGGCAAGGTTTACGGACACGCGGTACTTACGTCCCTGTACGCTCGACAGCCGCTTCCCTGCGGCTGACGGTCCGTAAACCTTGCCCCGGAGAGAGTTCGCACCTGTCAACTGTACTGGAATTCGGAACACGTATTTAGTGCATCCTGCACGTCGTCCCTGCGGCTGACGGTCCGTAAACGCCGCCCCGGAGAGCGTTCGGACCCGTAAACTGTAGTGGAATTCGGAACACGTATTTAGCGCGGGTTACTTCCACAGGTCGATGTGCACGCCCTGGGCCTCCAGCGCGGCGGCGCGATCGGAGATGTAGCGCTGGAACTCCGGCTGCTTCTTGTAGGCCCGCGAGGCGACGTAGTCCATCACAGACTGCAGGTGGAAGGCCTTGAGATAGGCGTCCACGCGCGCCACTTCCTCCCGCTTCGGCCCGTCGAAGAACACCATGGACGGCGCGGTGGTGATGTTCAGCTCGCGCGCCCAGGCGCGCGCCGTGGTCTTCCTGCCCTGTGGCGTGACCAGGGGCGTGTCGGCCCAGAGATCGAAGCGCACCACGTTGAGGCGCCGGATCTGCTTGAGGGTTTCCTCGCGCCGGAAGATGTCGCCCTCCCATTCGTCGCACACGCGGCAATTTACCTGCTCGAAGATCACCAGCAGGGGTTTGGGTGAGTCCGCCATGACCCTGGCGAGATCGTAGGGCGGCTTGAGGTAGAAAGGCTGCTCGTGCAGCTTGCCGGACGCCGCGGGGGGCGCACGCCGGGCGAAGTAGTCGCGGAAGCTCATCTTGCCCTCGAACTTGCCGTGCACGTAGTCCATGGCCGCCTCGAACTTGCGCGGGTGGTAGTAGCCGTTGATGCGATAGGCCACCTTGCCCTGCTCGTCGAGGAACAGGATGGTGGGGGTAAACTGCACGCGCAGCGCCGCGGAGAAGGCCTTCTCGGTAGTCACCCTGCCCTGCATGTCCGTGACCTCGCGATCACCCCACATGTTGATGGCGATGACGTCGAAATACTTGCGCGCCTTGCGGATGATATGGCGCTGGCTGAAGTTGTCGCGGATGAGTTTCTCGCAATAGGGGCAGCCGTCCTGGTAGAAATAGAGCATGACCCGCTTGCCGCTGGCGGCAGCCTCGGCCACGTCCTCGCGCAGGTCGAGGAAGGAATTCTTGAACCACTTGGGCTTCTCGACATAACCGGGGTTGACCATCCCCTCCTCGAGGCTGCCCTCCTGCGCCGCCATGGCGGGTGACAGGAACAGGAACAGCAGCCAGCCGGCGAGGCGGGGAGCGCGGAAAATGTGGTGAACGACAGCTTGCGTGCCAGTGGACATGGATCGACTCCTTCACAAAGCGGTTCGAGGCAAGAACCCGGGCGCGGCAATGCCGGGAAATCCGGTCTGAAATGGCCGGTTGAACTCCATTTAAGCACAAATCCCCCGGCGATCCTCCGGTGCAATGCACAGTGATCCACCGTCACTGCCCGCATTGCCGGGCCGTGGCCGGTTTTTGCCGCCCTCGCGACGTCGAAAACTTGACGCCACTTGACCCTTTGTTTCTAAGCTATTGTTTTTAAGTTACGTTTTTGCTGCATCACTGGCTGGCATGGTTCTGGCATGAGAGCAGGCAGACGGATTATTGCAGAGTGGAACTATGGCTATTCCGACATCCAACAACGTCAGCGAGCTGGCCCTCAAGCGTAGCCCGCTGGTGACGCCGCCGCTGGGGATCTCGCTGGAAGAACTGCAGCGCTCCATCCACATCGCCGGCCTCCTGCAATCCAGCCTCGAGGTGCAGGAGGTGCTGGACAACTTCCTCGCCGCCACCCGCCACATGGTGGCCTTCAAGGGTGCGCGTTTTCTCAACGAGGACTGGGATCTGGACCTGGAGTTCGGTGAGGCCGGACGCCACAGCGCCACGTATAACCTCAGCCTGGGTGAGGAAAACCTGGGCCAGTTGACGCTGAGCGCCGACAACCGTTTCAGCGAGCAGGACGGACGCACGCTGGAAGGCCTGTTGTGCTATCTCATGTACCCGCTGCGCAACGCCCTGCTCTACCTGGATGCCCGCAAGGCTGCCCAGATCGATGCCCTCACCGGTGCCTACAACCGCCTCGCTCTGGACGACAACCTGGCCCGCGAGATCGGCCTCTCCCAGCGCCACGGCACGCCCCTGGCGCTGGCGGTGCTGGACGTGGATCACTTCAAGGCCATCAATGATGAACACGGCCATGCCGCGGGGGACGCGGTTCTGCGTGAACTCGCCAACCTCATCCGGGAGGAGATCCGCGGTTGCGACGTGCTCTACCGTTACGGCGGCGAGGAGTTCGTCATCCTGCTGGCCAGCACCGGGCTCGACGGTGCCCGCCTGGTGGCGGAGCGCATCCGCGCCGCCGTGGAGACCCGCGCCTTCTACTGGAATTCCCGTCGCCTCGAGGTCACCGCCAGTCTCGGCGTCGCCGCGCTGCGCCCGGGCGAAGACGCGGCGCAGTTCTTCCAGCGGACCGACAGTTGTCTCTATGCCGCCAAGGCCGCCGGGCGCAACCGGATCCACAGCGACTGAACTCCCCCCCCGCCGCCCGGACCGGGATCTGTGGCCGCCATCACAGATCCGCGCCCGCGCAGCCGGTTTTGCCGACTTCGCCTAAACATACTATTGGGCGGTACGCTATATACCGGTAAGCTAAGCCGTAGCGAAACACCCCTCACGGGAGCCCTCATGGCCGTCAGTTATCTGGATCAGCTCGAGCAGATGCTCAACGCGGATTACCGCATCGTTACCATGGAAACCTACGATGTTTCCCGGGTACAGGACCTGTTCGTCCAGATCACGCGCTTCTCCAACAAGGCCTTCTATTCCTGGCACCCGGATGAGGGCATGCACCGTATCGGCGCCTCCCACATCACCATCCCCCGCACCCAGAGCATCGAAGATCTGCTCAAGCACATTCACAACAGCAAGCACTTCGGGGTGTATATCCTCAACGGCCTTACCGATGAGCTCCGCAACGAGGCCATCGTCGATGAATTCATCACGCTTGCCAAGAGCGCCATTCCCAAGGTGGTGATCCTGCTCGGCGAGTTCGTCTATCTGCCGAAGAAGCTGCGTCCCCTCACCCTGCGCTCCAAGCACCAGGTGAAGAAGGCAGGATAGAAATCAGTAGCGCGTGGCGTGATTTTCCTCGCCGCTCGCACCTCGCCACTAAATACGTGTTCCGAATCCCCGATCACCTGAGAATAAGCGGATTGCACCATCTGCCTGTCTCTCTCCGGGGCGGCGTTTACGGACACGCGGTACATACGTCCCTGTACGCTCGACAGCCGCTTCCCTGCGGCTGACGGTCCGTAAACGCCGCCCCGGAGAGCGTTCGACGTCTGTAAACTGTAGTGGAATTCGGAACACGTATTTAGCCCCCGTACTGCGGACAGCGCCGACGCAGGCAACATGCCTCGCAGCGCGGTTTCGTGCGGCAGATCTCCTTCGCGTGGCGCACGATGAGGGCGTGATACTCGTTGAATACCGCGATCCGATCAGCGCGCCTGGCCAGACGGGTTTCGAACAGCGCCCGCAGGGTTTCGTAGCCTTCGTCTCCCTGGATCAGGCCGAGGCGCCGGAACAGGCGCCGGGTGTAGGCATCGATGACGAATACCGGGCGCTGGTACGCATAGAGCAGGATGTCGTCAGCCGTCTCCGGCCCGATGCCGTGCACGTCCAGCAGCTCGCGGCGCAGGGTGGCGGTATCCATATGCCGCGCGCGGCGCCCCTTGTCGAGGTACCAGGTGCAAAATGCCTTGAGACGTTGCGCCTTGATATTGAAATAACCGGAAGGCCGCAGCCACTTCGCCAGGGTACGCGAAGGCGTGGAAATGATGACCCGCGCCGACAGGGCACGGTTGGCCCTGAGGTTGGCGATGGCCTTCTCGACGTTGGTCCAGGCGGTGTTCTGGGTCAGCACCGCGCCCACCATGATTTCGAAGGGCGTATCCCCCGGCCACCAGTGCTGCGGCCCCCAGTGGCGCAACAGGCTGGTATAGACACTGCCGATGGTATGCATGCCCTTCGTCATCCCGTTCGGGCAGGGACCGTGTCGCCGGGAGGACGGGCGTGGACTCCCCGCATGGCCTCAGT
>JALTLF010000185.1 GCA_027005735.1 Chromatiales bacterium
GGCTCCGCCCGGAATGACGCGGAAATGTGTTTCACCGCAAAGACCGCGAAGGATCGCGAAGTGTGAATATCCCGTTTCTGAACTTTGCGCCCCTTTGCGTCCTTCGCGGTGTGCTTGCCAATCTTTAGAATGCCTCCCCCTGCGGGGCAGCGAGATCCCTGAGGCAGGGCGAAAGGATAAGCCTGGTAAAACGGTCCCTTCCCCCTCCGGGGGACGGCTACAGGGAGAAGGTGAGACCGGAGGTCGAGAGGCTGGCCTGGGCCATGTAGCCGGTAGAGCGAAGCAGGATGCCAGAGCCGAGGGACAGGATGAGGGGATCAAAATACTGGAACCTCGTCCCTTGTTACCGACACCTGCAAGGCGTAGCAGCAGGGCGAATTGCGCCGCCATTGTGTCGGGGAACGTGTTTCACCGCAAAGGCCGCGAAGGATCGCGAAGTGGGGGTTGGCGGTTTTTCGTGGCGTTACCTTGCGTCCTTCGCGGTTGGGTCTTGCCGGGCTGTTTCCATCACTGGATTCCGGGTCTGCGCCATGCAGTGCATGGCTCCGCCTGGAACGACGTTCGTTTTGTTCCCCCGTGTGCCCCGTGCCCCCCGTGGTTGCGACTGTTCTCCTCCGTGTCCTCCGTGCTCTCTGTGGTCAGGTTCTTTGATCAGCCAGGTACCAGAAAACGCCCGCCACTGGCAATGGCGACCACCGCCAGGCCCAGCAGCAGGTTGACCCCCACCAGCACGCGGATCTGCGCCAGCTGCTTGCCGGCCACGGGCCAGTTCTGCGCCGCCACTTCTCGCCTGAGGCGCCGGAAGGGGGCGAAGTTGACGTGCAGGTAGATGAGGATCATCAGCGTGCCCAGCCCGTTCATGAGATGCACGTAGAGCGGTGCGCCGCCCATGCCGCCGAAGCGGCCGAAGATCATCAGGTAACCCGTCACCGGCAGGGCGACCACCGCCACCCACACCCAGGGAAAGAAGCGCGCGAAGACGCCCGCCCACAGCGTGAGCCGCGCGGGCGGTTCCAGTTGTTGCGCCGCGGTGGGGCGCAACACCACCCAGGCGAAGAACATGCCGCCCACCCACACGACGACGGACAGGACATGGAGGGTGATGAACAGGGGATGTAGCGTTTGCATGATTGAATGACTCCCGACGGGTGAATTGACAAGGACTATCTGATTTCCCGGCCGGCGGCGTGGCGCGCCAGCCAGCTGCGCACTTTCTTCACAAGCGCGTCTTCCTGGCCGCGGAAGAAGTGATCCGCGCCCGCCATCTGGAACTGGACGTAGTTGCGGTTGCCCGCCCGGCGCGCCGCGGCGCGGCGTTTCTTCGCGGTGTCGAGGATGAGGCGCATGTCCAGGGCGCCGTAGAGATCCAGCACCGGCACGCGGATCTTCTGCAGGTGGGCGACGCTGCTCATGGCCGGATCCAGATCGAGGTCGCTGAGGCCGATGGCCACCAGCGCGCGGACACTCCGTGAGGGTTTGCCGGCGAGGTAGGTGGTGGCCATGCTGGCGCCGAGGCTGTGGGCGACGAGGACGATGTTCCGGATGCCCTTTTTCTCCAGCCAGGCCACGGCGGCGCCGATGCGCGGCGGGGCCTCGTTCCAGATGGCGGCATAGTCACGGATGGCCGCCTCGTTGCCCAGCACCGGCATCTGGATGGACAGGGTGGACCAGCCGTACTCGGGCAGGGCCATGCGCAGGGGCTGGATGACATCGGGCCAGTCGGGATGCACCCCCATGCCGTGGATCAGGATCACCGCGCCGCGCGCCCGTGCCGCGGTCTGCTCGGTGTAGATGCCGAGGAATTCGGTGTCGCCCGCCTTCAGCGTGACCGCCTCGCCGTCCAGCAGGGCGGGGACGATCTGCTCGCGCCAGCGGCTTTCCTTGGCGGTATCGGAGGCCGCCGCGGGCCCCGTGGCCAGCGCGAGTACCAGGGCAAACAGGCCGGCAAGCCGCGCTCCCGTCGTGTGCATCACTGCTCACCTCCATGCAACTCGTTGAAATTGAAAAGATTATACACGGTGTGGTCTTTCGACAAATAGCTGAAAAAATCCCGGCGATCCGGTAGAGTGTGCGGCTCGGTTTTTTGGCGGTGTCCCCCGCGGGGCGCCAGAGTCGCATTTGAGAGTATGGGGAAGAAACATGGCAAGGCAAAGTGATTTCATCGCACCGTCCATCCTGTCGGCGGATTTCGCCCGCCTCGGCGAGGAAGTGGACAAGGTGCTGGCGGCCGGTGCCGACATCGTGCATTTCGACGTCATGGACAACCATTACGTGCCCAACCTGACCATCGGCCCGCTGGTGTGCGAGGCCCTGCGCAAGCACGGCGTCGAGGCGCCCATCGACGTGCACCTGATGGTCAAGCCGGTGGACCGCATCATCCCCGACTTCGCCGCCGCCGGCGCCAGCTACATCACCTTCCATCCCGAGGCCTCCGAGCACATCGACCGCACCCTGCAACTCATCCACAACGAGGGTTGCAAGGCCGGGCTGGTGTTCAATCCCGCCACGCCGCTGGACTACCTCACCTATGTACTGGACAAGGTGGACATGGTGCTGCTGATGTCGGTCAACCCCGGTTTCGGCGGCCAGAGCTTCATCCCCAGCGCGCTGGACAAGCTGCGCGAGGCGCGCAAGATCATCGACGCATCGGGACGCGACATTCGCCTGGAGATCGACGGCGGCGTCAAGGCCAACAACATCCGCGAGATCAAGGAAGCGGGCGCCGATACCTTCGTCGCCGGTTCCGCCATCTTCGGCGCCAGGAACGACAAGGATCCCAACGACTACGACAGCATCATCAAGGCCATGCGCGACGAAATGGCCCAGGCGAACATCCAGGACTGATGGAGCCACGCTTCGATGAGCTTGCGTAAGCCCGAGATGGTCCTCATCGACGTGGACGGCACGCTGGTGGACAGCGTGCCCGACCTGGCCTATTGCGTCGACGAGATGATGAAGCGCCTGGGCATGCCGCCCCACGGCGAGGAAAAGGTGCGCGAATGGGTGGGCAACGGCGTCGAGCGCCTCACCCGCCGCGCGCTCATCGGCCGGCTCGAGGGCGAACCCGACGAGGCCCTGTTCGAGAAGGCCTACCCCATCTTTCTCGAACTCTACGCCGAGAACACCAGCAAGCGCAGCCATCTCTTCCCCGGCGTGCGCGAGGGGCTGGACTACCTCGAGCGCGAGGGCTACAAGCTCGGCTGCGTGACCAACAAGGCCGAGCGCTTCACCGTGCCCCTGCTGCGCGAGCTGGGCGTCTACGACGACTTCGCCATCGTCATCAGCGGCGACAGCCTGCCGAAGAAGAAGCCCGATCCCATGCCCCTGTTGCACGCCGCGGCGCACCTCGGCTGCCTGCCGGAGCGCGCCCTGATGCTGGGCGACTCGGTGAGCGACGTGAGGGCGGCGCGCGCGGCGGGCTTCCAGATCGTCTGCATGAGCTACGGTTACAATCACGGCATGGACATCCGCGAGGCCAAGCCGGATGCCGTCATCGACAGCATGGCCGAGTTGCCGGCGCTGCTCGAATCCGCCGCGCAGGATGTTGCCTGAGGCGCGGATTGGCCGCATAATCGGGCCTCGACGGCAAGAAAGACAATAATCCCGTACCGGAAACGACTCGGCATGAACCTGGAACCACAGACAGCATTCACTCCCTGGCGATGGCGCGCCTGAGCGACGCCACCGGCCTGCTGTCTGGCCCGATCTTTCCCGATCTTTTCCAGGTGATAAAACATGAAGCGAGAGGAGTTTGCCGCCCTTGCGGCACAGTCATATAACCGTATTCCGGTCGTGCGCGAGGTCTTCGCCGATCTCGACACCCCCTTAAGCACCTATCTCAAGCTCGCGCGCGGCGCATATTCCTTCCTGTTCGAGTCCGTGCAGGGCGGCGAGAAATGGGGCCGCTACTCCATCATCGGCCTGCCCTGCCGCCAGCGCATCGAGGTGCGCGGACACGAGGTGCGCCTGCTCGACGGCGATACCGTGAGCGAATTCCGCGAGGTGGCCGATCCCCTCGTCTGGATCGCCGACTACCAGACGGCCATCCGCGCCCCGGATCTGCCGGACATGCCGCGTTTCACCGGCGGCCTGGTGGGCTACTTCGGCTACGACACCGTGCGCTACATCGAGCCGCGCCTCGGGGACTGTCCCAACCCGGATCCCCTCTGCGTGCCCGACATCCTGCTGCTGGTGGCCAACGAGGTGGTGGTCTTCGACAACCTCAAGGGCAAGCTCTACATCGTGGTGCACGTGGACCCGGCGGAGGAGGGGGCCTTCGATGCCGCCCAGGCGCGCATCGACGAGCTCATCGCCGAGCTGCGTCGGCCCACGCCCATCCCCGAATCCAGTGGCGGCAGCCGTATCCGCGAGGACGACTTCGTCTCCGGCTTTACGCAGGGAGGTTTCGAGGCGGCGGTGGAGCGCGCGCGCGAGTACATCGTCGAGGGCGACGTCATGCAGGTGGTGCTGTCCCAGCGCCTCTCCATCCCCTTCGATGCCGCGCCGCTGGATCTCTACCGTGCCCTGCGCGCCCTCAATCCCTCGCCCTACATGTACTTTCTCGACCTCGGCGACTTCCATATCGTCGGTTCCTCGCCGGAGATCCTCGTGCACCTCGAGGACGGCATGGTTACCGTGCGGCCCATCGCGGGCACGCGTCCGCGCGGGCGCGACGAGGCCGAGGATCGCGCGCTGGAAGAAGACCTGCTCGCCGATCCCAAGGAAATCGCCGAGCACCTCATGCTCATCGATCTCGGCCGCAACGACGTCGGTCGCATTGCCGAGACCGGCTCGGTGCGGCTCACCGAGAAAATGGTCATCGAGCGCTACTCCCACGTCATGCACATCGTCTCCAACGTCACCGGCCGCCTGCGCCCCGGCATGACGGCGCTGGACGCCCTGCGCGCCACCTTCCCGGCGGGCACCCTCTCGGGGGCGCCCAAGATCCGCGCCATGGAGATCATCGACGAACTGGAGCCGGTCAAGCGCGGCGTCTATGGCGGCGCGGTGGGCTACCTGTCCTGGAGCGGCAACATGGACACCGCCATCGCCATCCGTACCGCGGTGATCAGGGACGGCAGCCTGCACATCCAGGCGGGGGCCGGCATCGTCTATGATTCCGTGCCGCGCAAGGAATGGGAGGAGACCATGAACAAGGCCCGCGCGGTGTTCCGCGCCGTCGCCATGGCCGCCGCCGGGCTCGACACGCCGGCATACCGGGAGGAGGCATAGCCATGTTGCTGATGATCGACAACTATGATTCCTTCACCTATAACCTGGTGCAGTACTTTGGTGAACTGGGCGCCGAGGTGCAGGTCTATCGCAACGACCAGATCAGCGTCGCGGAGATCGACGAACTGGCGCCGGAACAACTGGTGATCTCGCCCGGCCCCTGTACGCCGAAGGAGGCAGGCGTCTCGGTGGAGGCCATCCGGGCCTTCGCCGGGCGCATCCCCATCCTCGGCGTGTGCCTCGGCCACCAGAGCATCGGCCAGGCCTTCGGCGGGCGCATCGTGCATGCCGGCGCCATCATGCACGGCAAGACTTCCATGATCCATCACCGCGACACCGGGGTGTTCAGCGGGCTGGGCAATCCCTTCGAGGCCACGCGCTACCATTCGCTGGTGATCGAAAAGGCCAGCCTGCCCGACTGCCTCGAGGTGACCGCCTGGACCGAGGACGACAAGGGGGACATGGACGAGATCATGGGCGTGCGCCACCGCGAGCTGGACGTGCAGGGGGTACAGTTCCACCCCGAGTCCATCCTCACGCAGCACGGCCACCAGTTGTTGAAGAATTTTCTGGAAGGGAAATAAAAGTATTAACCACAGAGGGCACAGAGGACACAGAGAAAATGCCAGTGAAACAGGGCAAGGGTTTTTAGCATTCAACTCGAAATTCTGCGAATTTTGAGCTCTGGCAATAATAGTTCTCCGAACTGTCAGAAATACCTGTTCCTCCGTGTGCTCTGTGGTGAAGGAGTAAGTAAAGTGCCTGTCACAGAGGGCACAGAGCACACAGAGCAAAGCGGGTGTTGACGCTGAGGGATTGTCGACTCACGTAATACCAGGCTGGCTTGTGGTTTCGTTAACAGGCAACAGAAACGTCTTTTTCGGGGTTTCTGAATCTTTTTTCTCTGTGTCCTCTGTGCTCTCTGTGGTAAAAAATTGAAGAGGGGGAAAACCATGAACATGCAAGAAGCCATCCGCGCCGTCACCGAGCGGCGTGACCTCAGCGGCGAGGAGATGACCGCGGTGATGCGCACCATCATGACCGGCGAGGCCACGCCGGCGCAGATCGGCGGTTTCCTCATCGGCCTGCGCATGAAGGGCGAGACCATCGACGAGATCGCCGCCGCCGCGGGCGTCATGCGCGAGCTGGCCACGGGGGTGAAGGCCGAGGGCCCGCACGTGGTGGACATCGTCGGTACCGGTGGTGACGCCAGCAATACCTTCAATATCTCCACCGCCTGCATGTTCGTCGTCGCCGCCGCCGGTGGCACGGTGGCCAAGCACGGCAACCGCTCGGTGTCGAGCAGGTCGGGCAGCGCCGATCTGCTCGAGGCCGCGGGCGTCAATCTCGACCTGGATGCCGAGCAGGTCGGCCGTTGCATCCACGAAGTGGGCGTGGGCTTCATGTTCGCGCCGAAGCACCACAGCGCCATGAAGCACGCCATCGGCCCGCGCAAGGAAATGGGCGTGCGCACCATCTTCAACATCCTCGGCCCCCTGACCAATCCCGCCGGCGCGCCCAACCAGTTGCTCGGCGTCTTCAGCGACGAGCTGGTGGAACCCATCGCGCGGGTGTTGCAGAAGCTGGGCAGCCACCACGTCATGGTGGTGCACAGCCAGGATGGCATGGACGAGATCAGCATCGGCGCCGCCACCCACGTGGCGGAACTGAAGGATGGCGAGGTGCGCGACTATGTCATCACGCCGGAGGAATTCGACTTCCCGCGCAGCGACATCTCCGCTCTCAAGGTCGATTCCGCCGAGGAGAGCCTGGCGATCATCCGCAGGGTGTTCGACAACGAACCCGGTCCGGCACGCGACATCGTCGCCTTCAATGCCGGCGCGGCCATCTACGTCGCCGGTCTCGCCGACGACCTGACGCTGGGCATCGAGGTGGCCCACGACGTCATCGCCGACGGCACGGCGCGCAAGCGCCTCGAGGATCTTGTCGAACTGTCCAACAGGATCTGAAACAGCTCTCCCTGCTGGCGCACCGCAGAAATGGAAAAAGTGATGAGTAGTCCTCCCGATATCCTCAAGAAGATCGTCGCGCGCAAGGCCGAGGAAGTGGCGGAACGCCGCGCGCGCCTGCCGCTCGATGAACTAAAGGCCCGCCTCGCGGACGCCCCGCCCACGCGCGGTTTTCGCGCCGCCATCGAGACACGCCTCGCCCGGGGCGAGCCCGCGGTGATCGCCGAGGCCAAGAAGGCCTCGCCCAGCAAGGGGGTGATACGCGCCGACTTCGATCCCGCGGCCATTGCGCGCTCCTACGAGCAGGGCGGAGCCGCCTGCCTGTCGGTACTCACCGACGTGGATTTCTTCCAGGGCAGCGATGCCTGCCTGCAACAGGCCCGTGCCGCCTGCACGCTGCCGGTACTGCGCAAGGACTTCGTCATCGATCCCTGGCAGATCCACGAAGCGCGCCACATCGGCGCCGACGCCATCCTGCTCATCGCCGCGGTGCTCGACACGCAACAACTGATCGATCTTTCGGCGCTGGCCCACGAGCTGGACCTCGACGTGCTGCTGGAAGTGCACGACGGCGAGGAACTGCAACACGCCCTGCAGACCGACTGTCGCCTCATTGGTATCAACAACCGCAACCTGCGCACCTTCGAGACCCGCCTCGAGACCACCCTGGAACTGCTGGATCGCATACCGGAGGGTCGCATCATTGTCACCGAGAGCGCCATCCACACCCCCGACGACGTGCAACGCATGCGCGCCGCCGGCGTCAACGCCTTCCTCGTCGGCGAGGCCTTCATGCGCGCCGACGATCCCGGCGAAAAGCTTGCCGAGCTTTTTGCCGCTTCCGCCAAATAGATCTTTAACCACAGAGAGCACAGAGAACACAGAGAATGATTTTGTAACCACGGGGGACACGGGGAAGGAAAAAGCGGGGCCAGGACTGTAGGAGCGCCGCCCTCGGCGCGATTCTCAGTTTCTGTGAAACAGATTTCTAACCACAGAGAACACAGAATTCGCAGAGAAGGGAAAATGACTATGGGTTGGAGCTACGGGCCGGGTCATCGCGGTGTCCCTGGGGGAACGGGGCAAGTAGAAATGGGTTCTCTGCGGTCTCTGTGCCCTCTGTGGTTCAAGTTTGTAGCCCGGATGAAGCGCAACGGAACCCGGGATTTCGCACCGGGAAATGAAAACAGCCTTAACCGCAAAGGGCGCAAAGCCTCGCAAAGGGGGAACGCATTTCATGAACGTCGCGATCCTTCGCGGCCTTTGCGGTTAGTGCTTTTTATGAGGGCAGGTTCGACCGCAAGGAGTGCGGGCCGAATCCAGTTCCTCGGCCCTCGCTACTCGTTACTGTATTTTACCGCGTGCCGTAAACGACGATGGTCTTGCCCTTGACGGAGATGAGGCCGGATTCTTCCATGGATTTCAGCACGCGGCCAACCATTTCGCGGGAGCAGCCGACGATGCGGCCGATTTCCTGGCGGGTGATGCGGATCTGCATGCCGTCGGGGTGGGTCATGGCGTCGGGCTGCTTGCACAGATCCAGCAGGGTACGGGCGACGCGGCCGGTGACGTCCATGAAGGCCAGGTCGGAGACCTTGCGGCTGGTGTCACGCAGGCGCTTGGCCATCTGCGAGGCCATGGCAAAGAGGATCTCGGGGTTTTCCTGGTAGAGCTGGCGGAACTTGCCGTAGGTGATCTCGGCCACCTCGCAGGCGGTGCGGGCGCGCACCCAGGCGCTGCGGTTGGGCTGTTCCTCGAACAGGCCCATCTCGCCGAAGAAATCCCCCTTGTTGAGGTAGGCCAGGACGATCTCGTGGCCTTCCTCGTCCTCGATGAGCACCGAGACCGAGCCGTCGAGGATGAAATACAGCACGTCCGGCTCGTCCCCGGCGTAGATGATGACGCTCTTGGCCGGGTAATTTCGCCGGTGGCAGTGTTCCAGCAGGCCCTCGACGCCGAGGATGCTGGTGGGCTGTTTCGAGATTTGCGACATGAGGAGTCCGGAGTCCATACTACGCTAGTCCTTGCTATATACCAATGCCAGTAGATGGTGGCAAGGTTATTCCACAATTTAGACAAATACTGAGAATGCCGTCATAGAGCAGGAAAACATGAAAGCGCGAATCAAGTGGGTCGAAAAGGTCAAATTCCTGGGGGAGTCCGCCAGCGGACATGCCGTGCTCATGGACGGCCCCCCGGAATCCGGGGGGGAAAACCGTGGCGTGCGGCCCATGGAAATGCTCTTGCTGGGCATGGGCGGCTGCACCGCCTTCGACGTCATCCACATCCTCAAAAAGGCCCGCCAGCCGGTGACCGACTGCGTGGTGGAGCTCTCCGCCGAGCGCGCCGAGAGCGAGCCCAAGGTCTTTACCCGCATCCACGTGCATTTCGAGGTCAGCGGCGAGGGCCTCAAGGAAAAGCAGGTCCGGCGGGCGGTGGAACTGTCTGCCGAAAAATACTGCTCCGCCTCCATCATGCTGGGCAAGACCGCCGAAATCACCCACGACTATACGATAAAGGAGACCGGCGCCTGAGACCGCCGCCCCGCCGGCCAGCCGTCCCCCGATGAGCAGTTTCGACGCCATCCTCGAGCGCTTCTACCCCGTGTGGTTCCGCTACCACCCGGAAACCGCCGTGGACGTGGGGGTGGGCGGCCACGCCGAGCGCCTGCGGCCCTTCGATGACGACGACATCGGCGCCCTGACGGTGCTGCTGGAGAAGCTGCTGGATTCGCTGGATACGGTGGATGTCGCCGGGCTGGACGCCGACCGGCGCATCGACCTGGAACTGGTGCGCGGGGCCGCCCTGCTGGAGCTCAAGGAACTGGTGGAGCAGGACTGGCGCCGCCGCGACCCCACCGCTTTCCTGCCGGTGCACGCCATCTACCAGCTCACCGTGCGCGAGGTGGCCGACCGCCCCGCGGCGCTGCGGGCCCGCCTTGGCGCCATTCCCGCCCACCTGCGCGGCGCGCGCGGCCAGCTGGGGCGCGATCCGTCCCGCATCCCGCCCCTGTGGCTGGAGGCCGCGGTCACCGAGGCCGCCAGCGGCGCCGGCTATTTCCGCGGCCTGCGCCATCACCCGGATTGCCAGCGCCACCGCCTGGACCACGAGCTGGAGGAGGCCGCCCGCGCGCTGGAGGACTTCGCCCGCTACCTGGAGCGGGAACTGGCGCCCCGCGCCACGGGGGATTTCGCCTGCGGCCGCGAGGCCTTCGAGTTGCGCCTGCGCCACCGCCATTTCCTCGATCTCGACGCCGACCGGCTGCACAACATGGGCCAGCGCCTCATGGCCCGCACGGCGGTGGAACTGCGCCGGGTGACCCGCGAACTGCGCGGCGACGAGGACATGGCGGCCCTCACCGCGGCCCTGCACCGCCGCCATCCCCCCGCCGAGGGCCTGCTGAACGCCTACCGTGAGGGCATGCAGGCGGCCCGTGACTTCGTCGCCGCCCGCGAGCTGGTCAGCCTGCCCGAACGCGAGGAACTGCGCGTGGTGGAGACGCCGGTTTTCCTGCGCCACCAGATCCCGTTTGCCGCCTACATGGAGCCCCAGCCCCGGGATCCCCGCCAGCGGGGCTACTACTACGTCACCCCGGCCCGGGACGCGGCGGCGCTGGGCGAGCACAACGTGGTGGGCCTGCGCCACACCTGCGTTCACGAGGCCTGGCCCGGCCACCACCTGCAGTTCGTCACCGCCAATGCCAGCCCCACGGCCAGCAGCCTGCCGCGCCTGCTCAATCCCTCGGCCACCCTCTACGAGGGCTGGGCCCTGTACTGCGAGCAACTGATGCAGGAGGAGGGCTTCCTCGACGCGCCGGAATCCCGCTTCGTGCTGCTCAAGGACCGCCTGTGGCGCGCCCTGCGCGTGGTGCTCGACGTGGAACTGCACACCCGGGGGCTGGGCGTAGGCGAGGCCGCCGAGCGCATGGTGGCGGAACTGGGCTTCACCCGCGAGCAGGCCATGGCCGATCTCACCTGGTACACCCTCTCGCCCACCGTGCCCATGGGCTACGCCACCGGCTGGGCGCTGCTCACCGAGACCCGCAACCGCCTCAGGGGCGGCGACCCGGCCTTCCAGCTGCGCGACTTCCACGACCGCGTGCTGGCCTCCGGCTCGGTGGCCCTGCCACTGGTGCTGCGCCGCCAGTTCGGCACCCCCCTGTGGGAGAGCGTGCGCCGCGCGGTCTTCGGCGAGGACTGAAAATACAGTACACTGCCCGGCCTCGTGAAACCCCCCAGCGGAGTCGCCCATGCCCTCGATGCCCCACCGTCCCCCCGCCACCACCGGCCTGCGCCACGTGGCCCTCTACGTCCAGGACCTGGAGGCCTGCGAGCGTTTCTACGTGGACCTGCTCGGCATGGCGGTGGAATGGCGCCCCGATCCCGACAACGTCTACCTCACCTCGGGCAACGACAACCTTGCCCTGCACCGAGCCGAGGAAGCGCCCGCCGGCCCGCAGCGCCTCGACCATATCGGCTTCATCCTCGCGCGCCTCGAGGACGTCTCCCCGTGGCACGATTTCCTCGTCGCCCACGGGGTGAAGATCCTGCGCGAACCCCGCACCCACCGCGACGGCGCGCGCAGCTTCTACTGCGCCGACCCGGCCGGCACCGTGGTGCAGATGATCTATCATCCACCGATCGCCCGGTGCGAGTAGCGAGGGCTGAGCTTCTGATCCCCACCCTGAGGGTGGGGGACGGATGAGCCGGGTAAAACGGTCCCTTCCCCCACAGGGGGAAGGACAGGATGAGGGGATCAAAATCCTCGCCCCTCGCCACTCGCGCCTGATTTAGGGCATAATGCCTGCCCTTTTTTCCTGCGCCGGTTGCCCCGAGGGAGATACCGCCGATGAAACGGGCCGAGAAAAAACTCAAGCTCCACGGGTTCAACAACCTCACCAAGACCCTGAGCTTCAACATCTACGACATCTGCTACGCGCAGACGCCGGCCCAGCGGCGCGAGTACATCGAATACATCGACGAGGAATACAACGCCGAGCGCCTGACCAACATCCTCAGCGACGTCAGCGACATCATCGGCGCCAACATCCTCAACATCGCGCGCCAGGACTACGATCCCCAGGGCGCCAGCGTCACCATGCTCATTTCCGAGGAGGCGGTTCTCAACCGGGACCAGAACGCGCTGGCCGAGAACGCCGAGCGCCCCGGTCCGTTGCCCGACGCCGTGGTGGGCCACCTCGACAAGAGCCACATCACCGTGCACACCTATCCCGAGAGCCATCCCGACAACGGCATCAGCACCTTCCGCGCCGACATCGACGTGGCCACCTGCGGGCGCATCTCGCCGCTCAAGGCGCTGAACTATCTCATTCACAGCTTCGACTCGGACATCGTCATCATGGATTACCGCGTGCGTGGTTTCACCCGCGACGTGCGCGGCAAGAAGCACTACATCGACCACAAGATCAATTCCATCCAGAACTTCATCGCCCGGGACACGCAGGAGCGCTACCAGATGATCGATGTCAACGTCTACCAGGAGAACCTGTTCCACACCAAGATGATGCTCAAGGACATGGTGCTCGACGACTACCTGTTCGGCATCGACGAAGAAGATCTGACGAAGGCAGAGCGCACGCAGATCACCCGGCGCCTGAAGCGGGAAATGCTGGAGATCTTCTACGGGCAGAACATGACGAAGATGCCCAAATAAGAAAACCGCTTTTCTTTAGTGGCTAGTCGCTAGTGACGAGGGCTGAGGATCGGATCCCCGCCCCCTGGCCCCCGCCCTGAGGGCGGGGGGAAGGATATGCTCGGCAAAACGGTTCCCTGAGGGTTGGGGGAAATAGTGAGCCTGCTAAAACGGTTCCCTCTCCCT
>JALTLF010000186.1:0-2496 GCA_027005735.1 Chromatiales bacterium
TGGTACTACCCTGACCATAAGCGCCGCTGGTGTAGTCATAACCGATACTCAAACGTGTCACGCTCTCCCCCGCCGACACGACGGGGCTCAATACAAGCACGCCGAGTACCGCAAGGGCATGGCGCGCCGGCTGTAGAAAGTCTTTTTGCATGTTCTGTTCTCCGTGTATGGAAGGAAACCGGACCGCGGGCCTTGCCGCCTCGTCCGGGATCCTGTCGTCGGTGCCGTAATGGGCCACCCCCGTCATTGCGGGCGCAACCGCCGGCGGCATACCCCGACGAACAACGCACCGTCGGGGTATGCCGGAGGCCCGCACTCGCCTTAGCGCATGGGGCGGGTCGGCATGCTCGGCCGCGAGGGCATGTTCGGGCGGCTGGGCATGGCGGGACGCGTTTGCGGT
Source organism: Chromatiales bacterium (assembly GCA_027005735.1). GTDB lineage: Bacteria > Pseudomonadota > Gammaproteobacteria > CAMYNG01 > CAMYNG01 > HyVt-448. Next base: position 401 of record JALTLF010000186.1, read on the forward strand.
GCATGCGTACGGCCGGCTGCCTCGGCATGGGCACCACGCTGGCGGGCCTCGGCTTCCCGGGCCGCGGCTTCTTCGCGGGCGCGCAGTTCGTGTTCGTTGGGCTCGGCGAAACGGTGGGCCTCGGCCTCGATGGCACGGGCGCGGGCATCGGCCTCGGCCTCCGCGCCCTGGACTCGGCCGGCCGTTTCATCAGCACTGGCGACGAGGGGGGCGGTGGCCAGCAGGCCGGCAAGGACAAGCATTGAGATACGCATGGTAGGATTCCTCCTGGTTAACACTTTGTTTCAACAAGGGTTTCTTAAAATGTGGGATTTTTTCCCACGTTTCGCAATCAGAATACGTGGTAATTTTTCCCACGTCAAGCTAAAATCGCCACGAAAGCGTGGAAACATCGCGCGCTGTGATCAGTATCACGAACACACCAGTCGGCCCGGTGGCCCGCTCCACCGACGACGATGTACACATCCGCAGGAAAATGGGTACTCAGACACACGACAAGGCCACCACCGCGTTGATCCAGGCCGTCACGTACCTGTTGCGTCCGCTGATCCGCCTGCTGATCGTCCACGGCATCGCCTACCCACAGATGCGCGAACTGCTCAAGGGACTGTATGTGGATGTCGCCACGCAGGAACTCGACCGCGATGGTGCCACGCCCACGGACAGCCGTCTGTTTCTCATGACCGGCGTCCATCGCAAGGACATCAAGCGCCTGCGCGAGGAGGTTCGTGATACGAACGTGCCCGGCGCCGCCTCGCTGGGTGGCGCCGTCCTTGGCTGCTGGCTCGGCGACCCGGCCTGGCAGGATGCCGATGGCCGTCCCCGTTGCCTGCCGCGCAAGGGGGACGCCGACGGTCCGGGATTTGATGAACTGGTGGGCCGCGTCAGCAAGGATGTACGCCCGCGCAGCATCCTGGATGAGTGGCTGCGCCTGGGCATCGTCGAAATGGACGACCGACAACGCGTCTGCCTGAGACGAGAGGGCTTCGTCCCCGACGGTAATTTCGTGGAACAGAGTTTCTTTCTCGCGCGCAACGTGCATGATCATCTCGCCGCCTGTGTCCACAACATGGCGCATCAGGCGCCCCCTTTCTTCGAGCGCAGCGTCTATTATTCCGCCCTCAGCCGCGCCTCTGTGGATGAATTGCGTGAACTGGCGGAAAGTGAGGGGATGGCGGTGCTGCACCGGGTCAACCAGCGCGCACTGGAACTCAAAAGACGTGATGCCGAGGTCGGGGACAACAACTGGCGCATGCGCTTCGGCAGTTACTGGTTCCAGTGCCTCGAAGACGATGGCCAGGAGGAAGATTCATGAGCCGCATTTCCCGTTCATGGCGAGGCGCTCGCCGCAGCTTGCCGGGCCTGGTGCTGGGCGCCCTGCTTGGCGTACTCCTCGGCGCTTGCGGCAGCCCCGCCAACGAGCGGCTCGGTTACGCGTTGCCCGACGAGAACGGCATCGGCGGAACCGGCATCCTCGCGGGAGAAGACGGCATCGGCGGCACGGGCATCGTCGGGGAGATCACCGGCTTCGGCAGTATCTTCGTCAACGGCGTGGAAGTGGAGATCACCCCGCGGACCCGTATCGCCGTCGATGGCGAGCAGGTCGGCACGTATCGCTTCCAGCGAGGCGAAGTGGTCGCGCTGCGCGTGGGTCGTGAGGGCAATCACATCATCGCCCACGAGGCCTTCGTCGCCCATCTGCTCATCGGCCCGGTAGCCGGTATAGACAAGGCCCGCCGGAGCATGGTGGTTCTCGGTCAACCTGTCCGCGTGGATGAAGGGGTCGCCCTGCCCAGGGTGGGCACCAGTATCGCGGTCAGTGGTTTCCGCGATAGCGATGGCGTCATCCACGCCACCCATCTGGCCGTGAGCAAACCTGCGAGCGTCATGATCACCGGCATACCGGTGCGTCACGGGAACGGCTGGTTCCTCGGGGAGCTCAAACTGGAAGGACTCGATGCGGGCAAGCTGGAAACCACTGCCGGGGATCGGCCTGCAATGCAAGGGCTTCGCCTGTGGGGCAGGCTGGAGGGTGATGCCCTGCACATAGAGCGTGTGCAGAAGCTTGCCGACCTGCCCTTCACGCGTCCCGTAGA
>JALTLF010000186.1:2596-4290 GCA_027005735.1 Chromatiales bacterium
TCGTTGCGCTCGGGGCCGGTGGAGATGATGTCCACCGGTACGCCGACGACTTCCTCGATCTTCCTTATATAGGCACGGGCGTTTTCCGGCAGGGCATCGTAGTCGGTGATGCCGACGGTGGACTCGCTCCAGCCGGGCAGGTCGATGTAGCGCGCCTCGCAGGTCTCGTAGGCATCGGCGCCCACCGGCGGCGCATCCATGTCCACACCGTCACAGGTGTAGCCCACGGCGATACGCAGGGTTTCGAGTCCGTCGAGCACATCCATCTTGGTCAGGCAGATCCCGGAGAGGGAATTGAGGTGCACCGAGCGACGCAGGCTCACCGCATCCAGCCAGCCGCAGCGACGCGGGCGCCCGGTGGTGGAACCAAATTCGTGGCCCTCGCGCGCCATGTGCGCGCCGATGGGATCGTTGAGTTCATCGCCGTCGTAGAGCTCGGTGGGAAACGGCCCGGCGCCGACGCGCGTGGTATAGGCCTTGGTGATGCCGAGGATGTAGTCGAGGTCGCGGGGACCCACGCCGGTGCCGGTGCAGGCGCCGCCGGCGGTGGGGTTCGAGGAGGTCACGTAGGGGTAGGTGCCGTGGTCGATATCCAGCAGGGTGCCCTGGGCGCCCTCGAACATGATCTTCTTCCCCGCGGCGCGCATCTGGTGCAGCATGCCGGTGACATCGGCCACCATGGGACGGATGCGCTCGGCCATTTCCAGGCCTTCGTCCAGTACCTGCTGGAAGTCCACGGTCTCGGTCTTGAAATAGTGCTTGAGCGCGAAGTTGTGGTAGTCGAGGACCTCGCCGAGGCGCGCGGCGAAGCGTTCACGATGGAGCATGTCGCCCACCTTGAGACCGCGGCGGGAGATCTTGTCTTCGTAGGCCGGACCGATACCACGCCCGGTGGTACCGATGGCCTTCTTGCCGCGCGCCTTCTCGCGCGCCTGGTCCAGCGCGATATGATAGGGCAGGATCAGGGTGCAGGCCTCGCTGATGAACAGACGTTCCTCGGCCGCAATGCCGTTCTCGCGCAGCATGTCCAGTTCGCGCAGCAGAGCATCGGGGGCCAGCACCACGCCGTTACCGATCATGCACTGCACACCCTCGCGCAGGATGCCGGAAGGGATGAGGTGCAGGACGGTCTTCCTGCCGTCGATGACGAGGGTGTGACCGGCATTGTGGCCGCCCTGGAAACGCACCACGGCATCGGCCTGCTCGGTGAGCAGATCGACGATCTTGCCCTTGCCCTCGTCACCCCACTGGGTGCCAATGATTACCACGTTCTTGCCCATGACTGGTCCTGCCTGCTACTCACTGTTGGGGATGAAGTCCCTGCCCGCGCGCCTTCCCTGTCCACCCGGCCCTGCCGGGCGGCGCGCAAAACGGCCTGCGCATGATAATGGTTTTTCCGCCGGGCGCACAGGGGGAAAGTTTATTCGCGAATCAACGGGATTTATGCGCCGTGCACGAGGAAGGGCGCGCAGACGGGATTTCAGTCGGCGAGGGACGCCACGCGCCATTTCCCGCCGGACTTCACCAACCGACGCTCGCAGCCCATGGCGGCGGCATCACCCGTCTGGCCCGGCAGGCCGCGCAGCACGCACTCGCCGGCCGCGCGTAGATCCGCGATGGCCGCCTCCAGTGCCGCGTCGCCCTCGGCGGGGGCAAAGATGCGGCTCACCGCGGGCAGTGCGACCTCGCCCAGC
>JALTLF010000186.1:4390-13024 GCA_027005735.1 Chromatiales bacterium
ACTTCGAGATCGCTCTCGATCCCGGCGTGGCCATAGAGTTCGATGCCCACCTGCAGGGGACTGCGGGAGCCGGCGAAGCCCTCGGCGCGGGTGTGTAACACGGTACCCATGTAACACAGGCGTGTGGGTTCCTCGCGTTTCAACTGGTGGGCATCGATGCGCGCCACCTGCGGTGTCATGTCGGCGCGCACGCCCATCATTCGGCCGGTGAGCTGATCGGTGAGCTTGAAGGTCTGCAGGTCGAGATCGTTGCCGGTGCCGGTGAGCAGGGACTCGAGATACTCGATGAAGGGCGGCATCACCAGTTCGTAGCCCCAGCTGGCGTAGAGATCCAGCAGGCGCCGACGCAGGTGCTCGATACGCCGGGCCTCTCCGGGCAGGACTTCCTCGATGCCTTCGGGCAACAGCCAGCGGTTGTTCATGTGTCAAAGACCCGGGTTATGAATTCCTGACAATATAGATCAAAAGCGCGCCGGCGATCATGCTCGCCAGGGCCACGCCGCGCAATACCCTGTCCGGCATCCCGGACAGGGTACGCATCATCTCGCGGTAAGCACGGGGATTGAGAGAGGGTAACAGCCCTTCGATCACCAGCACCAGGCCAACGGCAACCAGCAGTTCCTCCAGCATCCAGGGTCCAGCGCGAGCCGCTACTTGCGCGGCGGGCGGCTGCCATCGAAGTAGCGGAAGAACTCGGAGTCGGAATCCAGTACCAGCACGTCGTCCTTGCCGGTGAAGGCATTGCGATAGCCCTCGAGGCTGCGATAGAAGGCATAGAACTCGCGGTCCTGCTCGAAGGCGCGCGCGTAGATCTCGGTCGCCAGGGCGTCACCCTCACCACGCAGGATGTCGGCACGGCGCTGGGCATCGGCAATCAGTTCGATCTTCTTGCGATCCGCCCCGGCGCGGATGATGCGCGCCTGCTTGGCGCCCTCGGCACGCAACTCGTTGGCGACGCGGGCACGCTCGGCGCGCATGCGATCGAAGATGGAGCCCCGCACCTTGTCGGGCAGCTCCATTTTCTTGATGCGCACGTCCACCACCTCGATGCCGAAGGGCATCATGCGCTCGTTGGCGATGGCGGTGAGGTTCTTCATGATGACGTCGCGCTCCTTCCACACCACGTCCTCAATGGTGCGATCACCCAGTTGCGCCTGCAGGGCGTTCTTGATGTAGTCGGAAAGCTGGTTGACGGCATTCTCCTCGATGCGCAGCGGGTTGATCCCCACCGAGCCATAGGTGAGGTAATACTTGCGCACATCGACGATGCGCCACTTGACGAAATAGTCCACCTCGACCTGTTTCTTCTCGCCGGTGAGGATGTGCTCGGGCGGCGCATCGGCGGTGAGCAGGCGTTTTTCGAAATACACCACGGTATCGAAGACCGGACGCTTGAAATGCAGGCCGGGCTCGGTGACCACATCGACGATCTTGCCCAGCCGCGAGACCAGTGCCTGCTCGCGTTCATCGACGAAGAAAATCGAGGAGTAGGCAAGGAAGGCGACGAGGGCCAGGGCGACCAGACTTATCAGTTTCCTGGTATCCATTTAACGTACTCCCCTTTCAGGCCGACTGCGCGGATCGCGGGGCGCCTGTTGCAGCGATGGCGACGGCGGCAGCTCGGTCGGGTCCACGGGCGTCAGGCTGCGCGGCAGTTGCCCGCCTCCCTGCCGCATGAAGCGATCGATGGGCAGGTAGAGCACGCTGTTGCCGTTGTCGATCTTGACCATCACCTTGCTGGATCTGGCCAGCAGGGTTTCCATGGTCTCAAGGTAGAGGCGCGTGCGCGTGACACGCGGCGCACGACGGTATTCCTTGAGGATCTGCAGGAAGCGGGCGGCCTCACCACGGGCCTTGTTGATGACACGCTGCTTGTAGGCCTCGGCCTGCTGGATGAGGCTCTCGGCCTCACCCTCGGCCTTGGGCACGATGCCACGCGCATAGGCCTCGGCCTTCTTGATCAGGGTATCGAGGTTTTCCTTGGCGGCGATGGCGTCTTCGTAGGCCGCGCGCACTTCGTCCGGCGGCTTGACGGCATCGATGTTGACCTTGACCACCAGCAGGCCGGTATCGTACTTGTCGATGGTCTTCTGCAACTGGGTCTTGACGAATTCCACCAGTTCGTTACGACCGCCGATGATTTCATCGAAGGTCTGGCCGCCCACCACCTCGCGCAGGGCGCTCTCGGTGCTCTCGCGCAGAGAGAAATCCGGGTTGCGCACCGCGAGGGAATACTTGTACTCGTCCTTCACCTTGAACTGCACGATGGTGTTGATATTGATGAGGTTGAGGTCCTTGGTCAGCAACTGGGCGCTGAGGGGCTGACGGCGCACCTCGTTGACGTTGACCTTGATGACCTGCTCCACCGGCCGAGGCCAGCGCAGGTTGAAACCCGGCTCCAGGGTGGTGACATACTTGCCGAAGCGCAGCACCACGCCGCGTTCGGCCTGCTGGATGATGTGGACGGAGTCCCATACCAGCCACACGGCCAGCAGGATGGCGACCAGACCGGCGATGCCGCCCGCGCCACTGCTGCCGCCGCGACCACCCCCGCCGCCACGGCGACCGCGACCACCGAACAGGCCGCTGATCTTGTCCTGCATCTTCTTGAAGACCTCGTCGAGGTCCGGCGGACCATCGTCGGGCTTGCGGTCTCCCCAGGGATCGCGGTCCTTGGAACCACCCGGTTCATTCCAGGCCATGGTTACTCCATACTTATATATGATTGCTCATCGCCGCGTCGTGCTGTGCGGCATCGGAAGGCAAATTCTATGGGGCTTGGGCAGTGGCCGCAAGGTATTGATCTGCTTCCGTGCTGTCCATATCCACAGTCTGGCCGTCGCGCTCGGTCCACACCACCCCGTTCATGTCCTCGTGTCGGACAAGGGTATCCCATTCCCGGCGATCCATTTCCACTTCCAGCAGGGATTCGCCCCGCTCGCTGGTGGTCTCCCGACGCACCGCGCCGAGGGCGTAGAAGCGCGCGCGCAGGCGCGTGGCCGCCGCCGGCAGGCGCACCCGGCGCGTCACCCGCGCATGGGCGAAGAGCTCGCCGAGGGCGACATGCAGCAAGTCGATGCCCCTGCCGTCCACCGCCGAAAGCCACACGCGCCACGGACGGCCGTCGGCATCGCGATCGAGGCGCGGCACGGCGTCGGAGAGCAGGTCGATCTTGTTGTAGACCAGCAGTTGCGGCACGCCCTCGGCCTCGATCTCGGCCAGCACCCGGTTCACTTGCACGATGGTCTCATCGCGCTGGGCACTGGCCGCATCCACCACGTGCAGCAGCACGTCCGCATCGCGGGTCTCCTGCAGGGTGGAACGAAAGGCCGCCACCAGGTCGTGGGGCAGGTCGCGAATGAAACCCACCGTGTCGGCCAGCACCGCCGGGCGCCGCTCCGGTCCCATGGCGATGCGCCGCAGGGTGGGGTCGAGGGTGGCGAAGAGCTGGTCGGCGGCAAAGACCTCGGCGTCGGTGAGACGGTTGAACAGCGTGGACTTGCCGGCGTTGGTGTAGCCCACCAGCGACAGGGTGGGCAACTCGGCGCGCTTGCGCCCGCGCCGGCCCTGCTCGCGCTGGCGCTCAACGCGTTGCAGCCGACGATGGATCTGGCGCATGCGCTCGCCGATGAGCCGGCGGTCGGTCTCGAGCTGGGTTTCACCCGGGCCACGCAGGCCGATACCGCCCTTCTGGCGCTCGAGGTGGGTCCAGCCACGGATGAGGCGCGTGGAGAGGTGCTTCAACTGGGCCAGTTCCACCTGCAACTTGCCCTCGTGGGTACGAGCACGCTGGGCGAAGATGTCGAGGATGAGTCCCGTGCGGTCGAGCACGCGGCACTCCAGCAGGCGCTCCAGGTTGCGTTCCTGGGAGGGCGTGAGGGCATGGTTGAACAGCACCACCTCGGCGCCGGTGGCCTGGACCTGCTGGCGGATCTCCTCGGCCTTGCCGCTGCCCACGAAGAAGCGCGACTCGGGGGCCTTGCGCCGCCCGGTGACGGTGCCCACCGGCTCGGCGGCCGCCGACACCGCAAGTTCGCGGAATTCGCGCAGGGCCTCGTCCGGCTCGCTGCCGCCGCCGGCGGCGTCACGGGAAGGGAAACACAGGGAAACCAGCACGGCACGCTCGCCACCGTGCGGACGCTCAAACAATCGGGACGCTCCCTCCGATCCGCGGACCGGATAGATCAGTTGTTGCCCGGGCTGCCACCGTCGTCCGCCACGGGCAGTTTGACGTTGCGCGACGGCACCACCGTGGAGATGGCGTGCTTGTACACCATCTGGCTGACGCTGTTGCGCAACAGGACGACAAATTGATCGAAGGACTCAATCTGACCCTGTAACTTGATGCCATTGACCAGGAATATGGAAACGGGGATTCGCTCTTTACGTAAGGCATTGAGAAACGGATCCTGTAACGCCTGCCCTTTACTCATGATTTCTTATCTCCTTGTGTACTTATTTTGTGGAGTCCTGCCAGGCGGTCGGTTGTGCCTCTCAGTCCCAACTCCCCAAAAATACCCTCGGTTGTACTGGGGAAACAGCCCCCGTCCAGCCGAAAAAGTGCCGACCCGCCTACCGGCTAGTCTAGCACATGGCGGTTTCACCTTTTATGGGGATCGCCCGCAGAATTTCCAAGGCCCGCCCCAGGGGATCGTCCCCCTCGCTGTCGATCCAGTGGGCCCCGGCCAGGCCGCGCAGCCAGGTCATCTGCCGCTTGGCCAGCTGGCGCGTGGCGGTAATGCCGCGTTCCACCATCTCTTCGTAAGACAATTTCCCGTCGAGAAATTCCCATACCTGGCGGTATCCCACCGCGCGCATGCTGGGCAGGCCGGCATGCAGGTCGCCACGGGCGCGCAGGGCGGCCACCTCCTCCACCAGGCCGGCCGCCAGCATGGCCCGGAAGCGCCGGGCGATGCGCTCGCGCAGGACCTGGCGATCCGCCGGGGCCAGCACCAGGCGCACCGGCCGCCAGGGAAAGTCCGCCGCCGCGCCGGCCCGGTGGAAGGCGCTCATGGGCTGGCCGCTCAGCTCCCAGACCTCCAGCGCCCGCTGGATACGCTGCGGGTCGTTGGGGTGAATGCGCGCGGCGCTGGCCGGGTCCACCTCGGCGAGACGGGCATGCAGGGCCGCCCAGCCCTCGGCGGCGGCCTCCGCCTCCAGGCGCGCGCGCACCGCCGGATCGGCCTCGGGCATGGCCGACAGGCCGTGTTCCAGGGCGCGAAAATACAGCATGGTGCCGCCCACCAGCAGGGGCACGCGACCGGCGGCGTGGATGTCGGCCATCTCGCGCAGGGCGTCGGTACGAAAACGGGCGGCGGAGTAGGATTCCGCCGGGTCGAGAAAATCGATGAGGCGGTGGGGCGCGTGGGCCAGCACCTCGGGGGCGGGCCGCGCCGTGCCGATGACCATGTCGCGATAGACCAGCGCCGAGTCCACGCTGATGAGTTCCACCGGCAGGTGGGCGCGCAGGGCCACGGCCAGGTCGGTCTTGCCCGAGGCGGTGGGCCCCATGAGGAAAATGGCGGGCGGCAGGGATGCTGCTGGGGACGACATGGGCGCATTCTACTCCCCACGCCCTTGCCTCGCAGCCCGGCCGGGGCCGCCAAACCGCTCGCACCACCGAGGGCACGGAGGACACAAGGAAGAACCTTGCGCCAAATTTGCCTGTTTACCTGCCGCGATGCATGGGAGGGCGCGCCCGCCGGGATCTTGCCCGGCAGTCAGTGCATGTCGGCATTTGCTTCCCGCTTCGCCATATCCGCATGGCCGTGCTCAGGCCCGGGTACCCGGTTCGCAGCATGAGACTTCCCGGGTCCGGTAAAAAACGGGTTGCCCTGTGCCCTCTGTGGTTGGCATGGAAAAACCGTGTTCAGCGCTGGAAGCGCCGGCGCAGTTCCCCGGCGGGCAGGATCTGGAGGACCTCGGGGCGGCCGAGGACCCCCATGCGCGCCGCCGCCGCCACCAGCGCAGCCATTTCGTCGCGGCTCATCTGGGCCTCCACGTGGAAACGGCAACCGGCCACCAGCGCCGGGATGCGCGCCTGCAGGGCCACCGGGCGATCCCCCGCCGCCTCGATCTCCGCCACCAGGGACTGCAACAGGGAACGCACGTCCACCTCGCCCAGCGCCGCCGGAATGCGGCGGATGATGACGCTGTGTTCGCTGGTGCGATCCATGTCGAGCCCCAGGGCGCGGGTCCACGAGCCGGCGCCCACGAGGTGGTCGATATCGGTAATGGGCAGGTCCAGCGACAGGGGAATGAGCAGGGGCTGCGTGTTGACCTTGCCGCGGCCGACGGCGATGACCAGGTGGCGCTCGGCCAGCGCGGCCTTGGCGGCGGCGATGTCGAGAATACCGAGGGCCTCCTCGCGCTCGAGCAGAATGCAGTCCTGCCATTGCCCCACCACCTCGCCGGGGCTGGCCTCGGGCTGGACCGCCGGCAGGGGCGGGACATCGCCGCCCTCCACGGGCATGGGCAGGCCGGCCTCTCCGGCTTCTTCTTCCCCGGGCGCCTCCCCGTAGGGCGACGCCGGCTCGCCGATGCCACGGGCGCCTTCCGCGCCCGGAAGCGCATCGGGGAGCGCGCCCGGTAATGTGTCGGAGGACAGGCGGGGGGCGGCCGCATCGGGCGGCGGCTCGGCGGGGGATGCCCCCTGTGGCGCCAGCGCCTGCATGACGCAGCGGGTGACGAAGTCGTGTACCAGGCGGCTTTCGTGGAAACGGACCTCGTGCTTGGTGGGGTGGACGTTGACGTCCACCTCGGCCGGCGGCAGTTCCAGGTGCAGCACGTAGGCCGGCAGGCGTCCCTCGGGCAGGCGCTCGCGATAGGCCTCGCGGATGGCGTGGTTGATGGTGCGGTCGCGCACCAGGCGGCCGTTGACGAAGAAGTACTGCAGGTCGCTCTGGCTGCGCGAGAAGTCCGGCTGCCCCACCCAGCCATCGAGGCGCAGGCGACGCGCGCTGAACTCCAGGTAGCGGGCATGCTCGATGAAGCTCGCGCCGCACAGGCGCGCCACGCGGCGCTCCCGCGCGCGGGCATCCCCGCAGGCCGCCTCGCGGATCACCTGGCGCTGGTTGTGCGTCAGGGTGAAGGCCACCTCGAAGTGACTCAGGGCCAGCGCGCGCACCGCCTGTTCGATGTGCATGAACTCGGTGCGCTCGGTGCGCAGGAACTTGCGCCGCGCGGGCAGCCTGTGGAACAGCGACTCCACCTCCACCGTGGTGCCCGGCGGGTGCGCCGCCGGGCGCGGCGGCGTGAGCTCGGAGTGCTCGCACACCACCGTCCAGGCGGTATCGTCCTCGCCGGCCTGCGCCACGCGACTGGTGAGGGTCACGCGCGCCACCGCGCCGATACTGGCCAGCGCCTCGCCACGAAAGCCGAGACTGTCGATGGCGGCGAGGCGTTCGGCGGAATCCAGCTTGCTGGTGGCGTGGCGGCTCAGCGCCAGCGGCAGATCCTCGGGCAGGATGCCGACGCCGTCGTCGCGCACGCAGATACGCTGGGTACCGGCCTGACTGACGCTGATCTCGATGTGCCGCGCGCCGGCGTCGAGACTGTTCTCCACCAGTTCCTTGACCACCGAGGCCGGGCGCTCCACGACCTCGCCGGCGGCGATCTGGTTGGCCTCCTGGCGGCTCAGGCGCCGGATGCGCGCGGGATGGGCAGGTGAGCGTGTCATCTTTCGAGCTTAAAACAAGGAACTTAAAAGGGCTACAACCCAAGAGGGGAACACTGGCACGCATCTAATTTGGCGATTTGTTCTGAGCCAGGCTTTTTATTCAAAAACAATTACATATACGATGCTTGCTGATTTTACGAAGTGTGGGATTCTAGAAACTGAAACCTGTCCCTACTCATTTTCTGGAGCTAATAAAATGTTTGGAAGAATAATATCCCGCGCAAGAGCCCTATGGCGCTTTCCCCACACCTACAAACACTTGTTTGTTGCGGCCGCAGCACTGTTGTCGGTCGCCGGAGCAACTGCATTGTTTATCGGCCAGTCCCTCTATGAGAAAGATCTGGATGCACAAACAGCAAAGTTCCTTCTCGAACAATCGGCTGGAAAGCGGATCGACAGGAACTCAAGCTGTGATTGTTTCACCAATTTGAAAACAGAATGTGAGATCGTCGTTTACAAGCTAAAGCTTTTGGAAAAAACGCTCGGAATAGCAATCACAATCATCGACTCCACACTTTGGCTTGGAATTGTCCTGCTTTTTCTGGCAGTTGCTTGCTATTGCAGCAGGCCCTTACCAGGTCTGAGATAGCACGTTGATAGCGATCTTCAAACGCAATCTCAGTACGACATCGACATAGAGAAAAATTGGATAAAAACATCGTAAATTTCTGATATCTCCCTGGGGCGAAAAACGGCATGTTTTCGCTGGTATTTAGCAGGGTCGGCAATCCCGATCCTCCGTCGGAAACCAGCACAGTTTGAATGAGGTAGAACGCGCCATGCCGTTAGTGGACATGAAAGACATGCTGCAACACGCCTGGGCCAACGGCTATGCCGTGGGCGCCTTCGATGTGGTCAACCTCGATTTCATCAGCGGCGTCATGGACGCCGCGGAGGAAACGGGCGCGCCGGTGATCCTGAGCCTCGCCGAGTCCCATTTCGAATACTTCGATTTC
>JALTLF010000187.1 GCA_027005735.1 Chromatiales bacterium
CGCACCTCCACCAGCTCCAGCGCCGCCTTGAGGCGGGCGGTGAGCTGGCGGTCGGCGGCGCTGGGCTCGGCCACGCCGCTGGGGTGGTTGTGGGCGAAGATCACTGCGGCGGCATTGTGCTTGAGCATGTGGCGCACCACCTCGCGGGGATAGACGCTGGCGCCGTTGAGGGTGCCGGTGAAGAGCTCGGAATAGCGGATCACCCGGTGGCGGTTGTCCAGCAGCAGGCAGCCGAAGACCTCGTGATCCAGGTCGCGCAGTTGCGCCGCCAGGTAGCGCCGCGTGGCGTCGGGATCCGTGAGGGCCTCGCCCCGCGCCAGGGTCTCGCCGAGGTGGCGGCGGGCCATCTCCAGCACCGCCTGCAACTGGGCGTACTTGGCCTCGCCCAGGCCGCGCTGGGCGCAGAAGGCCTCGCTGCTCGCGGTGAGCAGGGGGCGCAGGCCGCCGAAGTGGGCCAGCGCCTCGCGGGCCAGGTCCACCGCGCTCTGTCCGGCCACGCCGGTGCGCAGGAAGATGGCCAGCAGTTCGGCGTCGGAGAGAGCGGCGGGGCCGCGTTGCAGGAGTTTCTCGCGGGGCCGCTCTGCCCGCGGCCAGTCGGTGATTGCCATACATGGACCTCCGTGTCGGTATGGGTTGTCTTTATGTCAGGGATGTCAGGCTGTGAACTATAGCGCAGTTTGGGGCTCCACGGCACCCGCGCGGGACGGCCGGGGCGCGGTGGCGCCGGGCGTTTCTGTTACACTGAGAAGCATGTCTCTTCTCAATGGAAAGCGCATTCTGCTGGGCGTCACCGGCAGCATCGCCGCCTACAAGGCCGGCGAGCTGGTGCGCGGCCTGCGCGCGGCGGGCGCCGAGGTGCGCGTGGCCATGACGCGGGGCGCCACCGAGTTCGTCGCGCCCCTGACCTTCCAGGCCCTCTCCGGCCATCCCGTCCACGAGGAACTGCTCGATGCCGGCGCCGAGGCCGGCATGGGGCACATCGAGCTGGCCCGCTGGGCCGACGCCATCCTCGTCGCCCCGGCGAGCGCCGACTTCATCGCCCGTCTGGTACAGGGGCGGGCCGACGACCTGCTCGCCGCCCTGTGTCTCGCCAGCCCGGTGCCGCTGGTGCTGGCGCCGGCCATGAACACCGGCATGTGGCAGGATCCCGCCACCCAGGACAACGTGCGCACGCTGCGTACCCGCGGCGTGCTGCTCTTCGGCCCCGCCGAGGGGGAACAGGCCTGCGGCGATGTGGGTCCCGGGCGCATGCTCGAACCCGATGCCCTGGTGGCGCAACTGGGGGAGATCTTCCAGAGCGGGGCGCTGGCGGGGCGCACGGTGGTGGTGACCGCCGGGCCCACGCGCGAGCCGCTGGATCCGGTGCGCTTTCTCAGCAACCGCAGTTCCGGCAGGATGGGTTTCGCCGTGGCGCAGGCCGCCCGCGAGGCGGGCGCGAAGGTGATCCTGGTCGCCGGGCCGGTAAGCCTGCCCACGCCCGAGCGTGTCGAGCGCCTCGACGTGGAGACCGCCGCCGAGATGCTCTCGGCAACCATAAAAGCAACGGAAGGAGCCGATATCCTTGTCGCCACCGCGGCGGTGTCGGACTACCGGCCCCGCGAGGTGGCCGCGGACAAGATCAAGAAGGATGCCGAGGAACTGAACCTGCCGCTGGTGCGCAACCCGGACGTGCTCGCCGAGGTCAAGCAGGCGCGCCCCGGCCTGTTTTGCCTGGGTTTTGCCGCCGAGACCTCCCGGCTCGAGGAACACGCGCTGGCCAAGCTGCGCGCCAAGGGCATTGAGATGATCGCCGCCAACCGGGTGGGCCCGGCGGCGCCGGAAGCCGGGGGCACCTTCGACAGCGAGGTCGCCGAACTGACGCTCTACTGGGAAGGGCAGAAAGAAGCCCTGCCCCTGGCGCCCAAGGATCGCCTCGCGCGCCAGCTGATCACCAGCCTGGCGCAGTGTTTCGAGCAATGGCGCGCCGAGCCGGGCGCGGCGGGCCGGCGCGTGGTCAGCCTGCACGCCACCCGCAAGGCGGGGAGCGGCGAGGGCGGCTGAGGCGCCGCGAAAGTCACAAGCATAACAACACGCAAAGGCCGCATGCCCCACGGCGTGGCGGTGGAGAACGACCCATGCAACGTATCAAGCTTCGCATCCTCGACGCCCGGCTGGGGGCGGACATCCCGCTGCCCGAATACGCCACCGAGGGCGCCGCCGGCCTCGATCTGCGCGCCTGCCTCGAGCAACCGCTGGAACTGGCGCCCGGCGAGACGGAACTCATTCCCACCGGCATGGCCATTCACATCGGCGATCCGGCACTGGCGGCGGTGATCCTGCCGCGCTCGGGGCTGGGCCACAAGCACGGCATCGTGCTGGGCAACCTCGTCGGCCTCATCGACTCCGACTACCAGGGACAGTTATATGTCTCCTGCTGGAATCGGGGAAATGATTCTTTTACTATCAATATCGGTGAGCGTATTGCGCAACTGGTTTTCGTCCCCGTGGTGCAGGCGGCCTTCGATATTGTCGAGGAGTTCGAGGCCAGCCAGCGGGCCGAGGGCGGTTTCGGTCATACCGGCCGGCATTGAGCCGCGCGGGCACGACCGGTCCATTCCCATCACAGCACAACTTAAGGAACAAGAGTGGCAAAAACGCGCAGTCTGAGGAAACGCCGCCGCGGCCGCCGTCGCGGTCTTGCCCTTTCCACCCTCAGCGTCCTGGCCTTCGCGGGCTTTACCGCCATCCTGGTGCTGGCCATGAGCGCCAACCAGCTGGGCACCAAACTGCGCCTGCAGGCCCAGCGCGACGGCCTGGTGGTGGCGGACGCCGAACGCCGCGGGCACCAGCTGGACCTCTTCATCGAGGAGTATGCCGCCGGCGTGCGCGCCCTGGCGCGTGACCCGGCCATGCAGCGCCTCATGCGCGAGCGCGACCCGGCCGCCCTGCGCGCCCGCGCGGCGGAAATCCGGCAGGCCTTCGAAGGCGTGCTCGACGTGCGCCTCTTTCCCCGCGGCAGCGCGCGGCTGGACAATACGCTCAAGCCACGCCTCGGCTACGCCTGCCTTGACCTCATCAACAAGACCAATACCCGCACCGAGCGTACCCTGGTGGAGGTCCATGATCCGAAAGGCCCCGATGCGCACATGGGCCTGGTCATGCCGGTCAGGGATGCGCAGGGGAACCTGCTCGGGCATATCCAGATGGTTGTCAGCCTGGATCTGTTGCGCAACTGGGTGAACAAGATTGCCCAGGGCGCCTACGTGGAGCTCTACCAGAAGGCCGAGCCGCGCGTGCTCATCGCCAAAGCCGGGGACGTCAAGCTGGTGGGCCTGACCCAGGAAGTGGTGTGGCCCCGCAAGGGGACGCTGTGGGAACTGGTGGTGTGGGACAGCAGCGCCCCCGAGGTCTCGCTGCTCACCCCCGATTCCATGAGCATCATCGGCATTGCCGTGACGCTTGCCGGGCTGATGGTGTTCTTCCTCAACCGCTCCATGACCAAAACAGTGCGCACCGATCTCGCCAACCTGGTGGACATGGCGGTGGCCGCGGCGCGCGGCGACCGGTCGCACCAGTTCGCCCTGCGCATGCAGGAATTCAAGGAGGCCGCCAGGGTGTTGCAGGATCTGCCCCAGGGCAAGGTCATGGCGCGGGAGCGCGACGATGACCAGACCAGCAGCGCGGAGATCAGCCTGGGCGGCCTCGGCGCGAAGGACGATCTCGCCGACAATCCGGTGCTGGCCTCCAGCGACAGCCTGAAGGTGGAGGAGGTGGACGCCGCCGCCCTCGAGGCCGCGGCAAAGGCCGCCGAGGCGGCCGCGGGGGAGGCGTCCCGGCCCGCCGCCCCGGCGAAGAACCCCTTCCTCACCGGCGCCGCGGCCGAGACCTCGGGGGGCGGGACCCTGGCCGGCGGCGGCAGTCTGCCCCCGCCGGAGATCTTCAAGGAATACGACATCCGTGGCGTGGTGGGCGCGACGCTCACCACCCAGCACGCCATCCTCATCGGCAAGGCGCTGGGTTCGGAGGCCGTCAATCGCGGCGAGACGCGCATGGCCTTCGCGCGCGACGGGCGCCTGTCCGGTCCGGAACTGGGCGCGGCGCTGGTCAAGGGGATCCAGTCCACCGGTATCGACGTGGTGGACATCGGCATGGCGCCGACCCCGGTGCTCTACTATGCCGCCACGGAGTTCACCGACGGCACCGGCGTGATGCTCACCGGCTCCCACAACCCGCCGGAGTACAACGGCTTCAAGATGATGATCGGCGGCGAGACCCTCTCGGGGGATGCCATCCGTGACCTGCGCGCGCGCATCGAGAAACAGGATTTTGCCACCGGCAAGGGTGGCTACCAGACCCAGCCGGTGCTCAAGCGCTACCTGGAACGCGTGGCCTCCGACGTCAAGCTCAAGCGCGCCCTCAAGGTGGTGGTGGACTGCGGCAACGGCGTGGCCGGCGGCGTGGCACCCAAGCTGCTCAAGCAACTGGGTTGCAACGTCATCGAACTCTATTGCGAGGTGGACGGCAATTTCCCCAATCATCACCCGGATCCCAGCCAGCCGCAGAACCTGCAGGATCTCATCGAGGCGGTGAAGGTGCAGCGCGCCGACATCGGGATCGCCTTCGATGGCGACGGGGACCGTATCGGCGTGGTCAGTCCCGACGGCAACATCATCTGGCCCGACCGCCTGATGATGCTCTACGCCGAGGACATCCTCAAACGCCACCGCGGCGCCAAGATCATCTACGACATCAAGTGTTCCAGTAACCTGACGAAGGTGATCTGGGACAAGGGCGGCGAGCCGCTGATGTGGAAGACCGGCCACTCCCTGATCAAGAAGAAACTCAAGGAGACCGGCGCCCTGCTGGCCGGCGAGATGAGCGGTCACATCTTCTTCAAGGAGCGCTGGTACGGTTTCGACGATGCCATGTATGCCGCCGCGCGCCTGCTGGAGATCCTCGCCAACGACGTGCGCCAGCCGCGCGTGGTGCTCGCCAGCCTGCCGGATTCGGTGAGCACGCCGGAGCTGCGGGTTCCCATGCCCGAGGGCGAGAACTATGCCTTCATGGAGAAACTCATGGACCAGGCCGATTTCGGCGATGCCAACGTCATCATGATCGACGGCGTGCGTGTGGATTACCCCAATGGCTGGGGCCTGGTGCGGGCCTCCAATACCACCCCCTGCCTGGTGCTGCGTTTCGAGGGCCAGGATCAGGACGCCCTCAAGCAGGTGCAGGAGAAATTCCGCAAGGTCCTGCGGGCCGTGGATCCGAGCCTGCAACTGCCCTTCTGAGCACACCCGCCACGCATCCCCCGCGGCGGTGCCCGCGCCGGCCGCTTCTGATATGCTTGCCGCTGGAAGAACAATGACGGCGGCCCCGCGCGTGGCGGTCCGCCCATCCGGTTGACGGCCATGACTATCGATTCATCTTCTGCACATCAGATCGCGCGGGTCCTGAGCGAGTCCCTGCCGTATATCCGCGCCTTCCAGGGCAAGACCCTGGTGGTCAAGTACGGCGGCAACGCCATGGTGGACGAAAACCTCAAGGCGGGCTTCGCGCGGGACATCGTGTTGCTCAAGCTGGTGGGCATGAATCCCGTCATCGTGCACGGCGGCGGGCCGCAGATCGGCAGGCTGCTCGAACAGATCGGCAAGGAGTCCACCTTCGTCGAGGGCATGCGCGTGACCGATCGCGAGACCATGGACGTGGTGGAAATGGTCCTCGGTGGCCTGGTCAACAAGGAGATCGTCAATCTCATCAACCGTGCCGGCGGGCGCGCCGTGGGCCTGACCGGCAAGGACGGCGATTTCATTCACGCCCGCAAGCTGACCTTCGCCCGTCAGGCGCCGGAGATGAAGGCGCCGGAGATCATCGACATCGGCCATGTCGGCGAGGTGGCGAGTATCGATACCGCCATCGTGGACATGCTGGTGCAAAGCGATTTCATTCCCGTCATCGCGCCCATCGGCGTGGGGGAGGACGGCCAGTCCTACAACATCAACGCCGATCTCGTCGCCGGCAAGGTGGCCGAGACCCTCAGGGCGGAAAAGCTGATCCTGCTGACCAACACCCCCGGCGTGGTGGATGCCGACGGCCAGCTACTCACCGGGCTCAATGCCGCGGACGTGGAAGGGCTCATCGCCGAGGGGGTCATCCACGGCGGCATGCTACCCAAGATCAACTGCGCGCTGGACGCCGTCAGGGCGGGCGTGCGCACGGCGCACATCATCGACGGGCGCGTGGAGCACGCGGTGATGCTGGAAATCTTTACCGACGAAGGGGTGGGCACGCTGCTGCGGGGTTGAACATGGCAGGCAAGGACACGGACAAGGTTTCCCGGCGCCAGCAGATCCTCGAGGCCCTGGCGCGACAGCTGGAGGAGCGCCCGGGGGAGCGCATTACCACTGCGGCCCTGGCGCGGGAAGTGGGGGTCTCCGAGGCCGCCCTGTACCGCCATTTTCCCAGCAAGGCGCGCATGTTCGAGGGGCTCATCGAGTTCATCGAGGAAAGCCTCTTCGGACTCATCAATCGCATCCTCGGCGATCACGCCGGCGCCGCGGAACGCTGCGAAAACATCCTCAGGCTGATCCTCGGTTTCGGCGAACGCAACCCGGGCCTGTCGCGCATCCTCGTGGGCGATGCGCTGGTGGGCGAGACCGAGCGCCTGCGCGCGCGCATCGGCAAGTTCTACGAGCGCATCGAGACCCAGCTCAAGCAGGTCCTGCGCGAGGGGGAGATGAACCGCGACCTGCCGCCGGACCTGCCGGTGTCCCCGGCGGCCAATCTCATGGTGGCGGTGGTGGAAGGGCGACTGACCCAGTTCGTGCGCAGCGGCTTCGAGCGCTCGCCGCTGGACATGTGGTCCGACCAGTGGGCCCTGTTGCGGCCCCTGCTGGCGGGCCACTGAAAACGGGAAGGTCCAGATAACTGTTCCGAAATCCAGAATACTTCGGGGGATTCAGACGCCGGTTGGTCGGTACGCCGCCCGACGTGTCCCGCCATGACACGCGGTAAATACGTCCCTGTACGCTCGACAGCCGGGGCCGCTCCTGCCCTCTAGCGGCGTTAGTACATCCATGTACGTCATCCCTGCGGCTGACGGTCCGTAAACGTTGCCCCGGGGAGAGTTCGGACCTGTAAACTGTAGTGGAATTCGGAACACGTATTTAGCGCGTGGCGGTGGGCGTGGCTTCCGGTTCCCGGGGTCGGCCCCCGGTGAGCTCGCGGTAGCGCGCCAGGTCGCGTTTGAATTTCTCGGTGAGGGCGGCCATGTTCTTTTCGCGCTCGGCAATGAAGTCCTGGTAGGCCTTGATCTGCGTGCGTGAGGCCTTGATTTGCTTGAGCAGCTTGTCCGGTACCGGCTTGCCGCCGCGCTCGTAGTCGGCGGCGCGGCGCACGAGTTTCTCCAGGCGCAGTTCCTCGCTGCGGATGTTGCTGCGCGTGACGTCGATCTGGCCCTGCAGGGCGGCGAGCTGGTTGTCGCGCGCGATGAGCAGGTCCCGCTCGGTGGTGAAGGAACGCAGCAGGATCTCGTCGCGCTCGGCCTGGGCGCGGCGCAGGCGTTCCAGTTCTTCCTGCCGGCGGCGTTCCTCGGCGGTGGGGGTGCGCGGCTGGACCTCGATGGTCACGCCGCGCTCGTTGAGGATCTCGATTTCGTCCTGGGCATACTCTGCCGGTACCTGGTAGCCGCACTCACGGATCCCTTCCTTGTTCTTCCAGCACTTGATGCGCGGCGCCGCCTCGACACCGGCGAAGGCGATGGACAATACCGCCACGAGCAGCAGGCGGCCGGCGGAGATGGGTTTACATGCTGTTACCATACGCATTCCATGTTCCCTGTGTGGAGCCTCGCGCTAGGGAGTCGGGTGCATCATGCCGTTTTCATCGGGGTAGTGACAAGCCGTGAATGTCGTATTTGAGCAACTGGTCCTGTTTCTGGTCTCGCTGGCGGCCAACGCGCTGTCGGCCTTTGCCGGCGGCGGGGCGGGACTGTTGCAACTGCCGGTGCTGATTTTCCTTGGTCTCTCCTTCAGTGTAGCACTGGCGACACACAAGATTGCCAGCGTTGCCCTCGGTATCGGCGCCACCCTGCGCCACTTTAGGGAAAAGCACCTGCAGCGGCGCTTCGCCCTGGTGATGCTGGCCGGGGGCCTGCCCGGCGTGGTGCTCGGCGCCAGCGTCATCCTCAGCGTGCCGGACCGCCTCGCCGAGATCGCCCTCGGCTTCCTGACTGCCGGCCTCGGTCTCTATTCCGTCCTGCGGCGGGACCTGGGCCTGCACCTGGAAACGCGCCACCGCGATACCCGGGGTTATGTCATCGGCGGCCTGGTGCTGGCCCTGCTCGGCGTGCTCAACGGTTCGCTGACCTCTGGCACCGGCCTGTTCGTGACCCTGTGGCTGGTGCGCTGGTTTGGACTGGACTACAGGCTGGCGGTGGCCCACACCCTGGTGCTCGTGGGGGTGTTCTGGAACGGCACCGGGGCCCTGACGCTGGGCCTGCTCGGCACCATCAAGTGGGAGTGGTTGCCGGCTCTGCTGGCGGGCTCCCTGCTGGGTGGCTACCTGGGGGCGCACCTGGCCATCGTGCGGGGCAACCGCTGGACCAAGCGGGTCTTCGAGGCCGTCACCCTGGCGGTGGGGATCAAGTTGATCGTGGGTTGAGAGGCCTGATCCGGGACACGGCGCTAACCGACGCCGTACTTAGCCCGGTAGCGCTCCACGGCGGGCAGGTAGTCGCGGTATTTCTCCGATTCGGCGAGGAAGCCGACGAGATCCGCGAGGCCGGCGATGCTGATCACGGGGATCCCGAAGCGGGCCTCCACCTCCTGCACCGCCGACTGTTCCCCCTGGCCGCGCTCCTGGCGGTCCAGCGAAATCACCACACCGGCCGGCGTGGCGCCCGCCGCCTCGATGAGGGCCATGGATTCGCGCACCGCCGTGCCCGCCGACATGACATCGTCGATGACCAGCACGCGCCCGGCGAGCGGTGCGCCGACGATATTGCCCCCCTCGCCGTGATCCTTGGCTTCCTTGCGGTTGAAGCAGTAGGGCAGGTCACGGCCGTGTTTCTCGGCCAGCGCGATGGCCGTCGCGGCGGCCAGCGGGATCCCCTTGTAGGCCGGCCCGAAGAGCACGTCGAAGTCCACGCCAGCGGCGACGATGGCATCGGCATAGAACTGGCCGAGACGTGCCAGCTTGCCGCCGGTGTTGAACAGGCCGGCGTTGAAGAAATA
Source organism: Chromatiales bacterium (assembly GCA_027005735.1). GTDB lineage: Bacteria > Pseudomonadota > Gammaproteobacteria > CAMYNG01 > CAMYNG01 > HyVt-448. The sequence continues at coordinate 9,213 of JALTLF010000187.1, forward strand.
GGGGCTCTGGCGCCCGGACTTGAGGGTGAACTCGCCGAAGCGCAGCACCTCGCAGTCCAGGGCGAACTCGATGAAGGCTTTCTGGTAATCCTGCATGTGGCTATTCCAGGTGGCTATTACGGGGGGCGATGGGCCGGTAACGGTGGTGTATGATACACGACTTTGTCACATGGCTCAGGCGTGAAGGGGGACAACGATGCGGGTGATCACGGCCAACGTCAACGGGATCCGCGCGGCGGCGAAAAAGGGCTTTTTCCAGTGGCTGGCGCGCCAGCGCGCCGACGTGGTGTGCCTGCAGGAGACCAAGGCCCAGGAACACCAGCTCGACGACGGCATCTTCTATCCCAAACCCTTTCACTGCTACTACTTCGATGCCGAGAAGAAGGGCTACAGCGGCGTGGCCATCTTCTGCCGCAAGGAACCCGACCGCGTGATCACCGGCCTTGGCTGGGACCATGTGGACCGCGAGGGCCGCTGGATCCAGGCGGACTTCGGCGAGCTGTCCATCGCCTCCCTCTACCTGCCCTCGGGTTCCTCCAGCGAGGAGCGCCATGCCAACAAGCTGAAGTTCATGGAGCACCTGTACCGGGACATGCAGGCCATGCGGCGCAGGAAGCGCGAATACATCATCTGCGGCGACTGGAATACGGTGCACAGGGAGATCGACATCAAGAACTTCAGGAGCAACCAGAAGAACTCCGGTTGTACCCCGGAGGAACGCGCCTGGATGGACAGGCTCTTTACCGAGGGCGGCTGGGTGGATGCCTTCCGCGTCGTCGATCCCCGCCCCGAGCAGTACACCTGGTGGTCGAACCGCGGCCGCGCGCGCGAGAAGAACGTCGGCTGGCGCATCGACTACCAGATCATCACCCCCGGCCTGCGCGACAAGGTGAAAAAAGCGCGTATCTACAAGGACAAGTGGTTCTCCGACCATGCGCCGCTGATCATCGACTACGACCTGGAACTCTGAAGTTGCTCTGGTCACCGCGCCATGTGGCCCGGTTCCATCACAATTCGCCACTGGCGAATCCTTATTGACTCGCCTTTGTAGCGGACTTGTGGGTAATATTGTGCCCATTCGTTCGCTACCCGTGCCGTTTCGTGACAAAGCCCGCCAGAAAATCGGAGCGTCCCTCCTGGGAAGAGTCCATCGAGATCTACGCCCGGCCCCGCGTGCTGGCCCTGCTGTTTCTTGGTTTCTCCGCCGGGCTGCCGCTGCTGTTGATCTTCGGCAGCCTGTCTCTGTGGCTGGACGAGGCGGGCGTGGATATCTCCAGCATCACCTATTTCAGCTGGGCGGCGCTGGCCTATTCCTTCAAGTTCATCTGGTCGCCATTGATCGATCGCCTGCCGCTGCCGGTACTGCGCGGCCTGCTGGGACACCGGCGCAGCTGGTTGCTGCTGACGCAGGCCGGCGTGATTTTGGCCATTGTATGGATGGCGCTGACCGATCCCGCCAACGGCCTGGCGGGCATGGCCATGGCGGCGGTCATGCTGGGCTTTTCCTCGGCCAGCCAGGACGTAGTCATCGATGCCCTGCGCATCGAATCGGGCGCGCCCGATGAACAGGCCGCCATGTCGGCGATGTACGTAGTTGGTTATCGTCTCGGCATGATGGCTGCCGGCGCTGGCGTGCTCTACCTGGCATCCTGGTTCGGCCCCGACCTGTCTGCGGGCGAACCGGAAGTCTACGACTATGCTTCATGGAAGTTGGCCTACCTGTGCATGGCGGGCCTGATGGGGATCGGCGTGGCGACGACTTTGTTGATCCGCGAGCCCGCGGTGAACAGGCAACGCGTCAACGTGATCCATGCCACCAGTGACTACGCGATTTTCCTGCTGCTGTTTATCCTGGTCACGGTCAGTTTCGTCCTCGCCTTCGTCTACCTCAACCCCGCGCCCGCGGTACGCCAGCAGGTTTTCGACTGGTGGCACTGGTCGGGGCCGGTGAGTGACTTCCTCGCCGGGACGCTGCGTCTCCTGCTCGCTGTTGGTGTGGCAGCAGTAGCGGCAATGGTGCTGTATTATCTGCCCGTGGTGCCGCGCGAGATGGTCAAACAGACGTACTTTGAACCGGTATTCGACTTTTTCCGGCGTTATGCGTGGCTGGGCGTCCTGATCCTGGCCCTGATCCTGGTGTATCGAATTTCTGACCTCGTGCTGGGGGTGATCTCCAACGTATTCTATAAATCTCTCGGTTTTAACAAGCAGGAGATCGCCAATTTCTCCAAGGTGTTTGGGTTGATCATGACCCTCGCCGGTGGACTCGTGGGCGGGGTGCTGACGCGCCACTTCGGAGTGTTGCGTATCCTTCTGCTCGGCGCCATTCTGGCATCGGCCACCAACCTGCTTTTCATGTTGCTGGCGGAGACAGGAAAGGAACCCATCATGTTGGCGCTAGTCATTGCTGCCGACAACCTCAGTGCCGGTATCGCCTCCATGGCATTTATCGCCTACCTGTCCAGCCTGACCAATATCTCGTTTACGGCCGTACAGTACGCCATTTTCAGTTCACTGATGTTGTTGTTGCCCAAGCTGCTTGGTGGCTATTCGGGCGGAATGGTGGCCAGTGTTGGTTATCCCAATTTCTTTCTCATCACGACCCTGATGGGGATCCCCGCCATCCTGCTGGTGGCGTGGCTCTACTACCGGGAACGCCGGGCCGCGGCAGGCGATGACTGAGGAATTCGGTTTTCTCAGCGCCCTGTTGATGGGCCTGCTGGGCGGCGTTCACTGCATCGGCATGTGCGGCGGTATCGTCGGCGCCCTGTCGCTGGGCGCGCAGCAGGCCGGCACGCCGCCGCGCCTGTCCATCCTCCTGAGTTACAACCTCGGCCGCATCCTGAGCTATGGTCTTGCCGGCGCCCTGTTCGGCGGGATCAGTGCGCTGGTGGCCCACTGGGGCGGGGTGCACCAGTTGCAACTCGTACTACAGGCCGTCGCCGGCCTGTTCATGCTGGCGCTGGGGCTCTATCTTGCCAACTGGTGGCGGGGCCTGGCGCGGCTCGAGGCGGTGGGCAGCCGCCTATGGCGCCACATCGAGCCCCTGGGACGGCGCTTTCTGCCGGTGCGCCATGCGGGCCAGGCGCTGGCGCTGGGCCTGGTGTGGGGCTGGCTGCCCTGCGGGCTGGTGTACACCGCGCTGGCCATGAGCATCACCACGGGCAGGGCCACCGATGGCGCATTGCTGATGCTGGCCTTCGGCCTCGGCACCCTGCCCAACCTGCTGGCCATGGGACTGGCCGCCGATCTCCTGCGCCGCTATGTTCAGCAGCCACTGGTGCGCTCACTCGCCGGCCTGCTGGTGATGGGCTTCGGGATCTACACCCTCATCGCCGTGGCGCGGTTGTTTTAGAAGATTTTAACCACAGAGGGCACGGAGGGCACGGAGAAAGGACTTTAACCACGGGGAGCGCGGGGGACACGGGGAAAGGTGTTTTGCATTAAACGTCATTCTAAATACGTGTTCCGAATCCCCGATCACCTGAGAATAAGCGGATTGCACCGTCTGCCTGTCTCTCTCCGGGGCGGCGTTTACGGACACGCGGTACATACGTCCCTGTACGCTCGACAGCCGCTTCCCTGCGGCTGACGGTCCGTAAACCTTGCCCCGGAGAGAGTTCG
>JALTLF010000188.1 GCA_027005735.1 Chromatiales bacterium
GGGGCAGGGTGCCCTCTCCCATGGGATTCGCCACCACCGACCAGAACCCGTGGGCCTCGCGCACCAGGTGGTTGAGGTTGTGCGCCAGGTGGAAGGCAAAGGCCAGCGGCAGGTTGATGAAGGCCAGTGCGGCGAAGATCCGCCAGTATTCCGTAGCCGGCCTCGCCACGCGGCGTACCAGCCAGATGGTACCCGCGTAGAGCATGACAATGAGCAGGATGCTGGCGAACATGCCGATGCTGAAGCTGGCCAGCAGGCGGCCGGAATCCCCGATGGCCATGGCCAGGCGGCTCATGAGGCCCTCCCAGTAGGGCATCATGGTGAAACCATGAAACAGGGTCAGGGCCAGCAGACCGAGGGCGAACCAGGCCTCGTCGCGATGGGGCCGTGCGGCGGAGACGATTTCGCTGCCCACCCGTCGCAGGCGCCAGGCCACATTGTCGTGGGGACAACTCTGCGCGCAGGCACCGCAGGAGGTGCAGTAGGTACTCTGCTTCAGGCTGCCCATGACGAGGTGCGTGGGGCAGGGTTCGATATCCTCGGTCCCGTGGTAACAGTCCAGGGTCTTGCACTGATCGCAGGTGGCCTGCTCGATGGGCCGCAGGGCCAGGGGCGACATGCCGGCATAGGCCCCGAGGGTCCGCCCCACGGGGCAAAAGTAGCGGCAAAAGGCCTTGCGTTCATACACCGCCAGGGAAACGGTGGCCAGCACCACCATCAGCAGGGCGAGCAGCGCGGTGGCATAGGGGCTGACGGTGACGCCGACGCCAAGTTCAAGCCAGGTGAGACCGATGAACATCCACAGGGCCGGCCAGATGTTGCGAAACGCGCGCGGCACGCGCAGATTGAGGCTGGCGGTCCTGCTGCCGCGGCGCCACAGGCGACGACGCACCAGCCAGCCGGCCAGGCTGTCCCAGGGACAGACCGCGCACCACACCGTGCCGACGAAAAACACGCTGATCACCACCGCCGACCACCAGATGGTCCAGGTCAGCACGGTGGCGAGGTTGCGCTCCGGTACCGGGGTACCGAACAGGCCGGCGGCAATGACGAGCAGAAACACGGCCGCCATGGCGATCCGCAGGGAAACCAGCACCCAGCGGTGATGCAGCAGCCAGGCGAATACGCCCCGGTGGAGGGGCAGGCTGATCTCGCCACCGCTTCCTGCCTGCCCTGTCAACACCGGGCGCAGGCTCAGGGCCAGCATCCCGGTCATCAGCACCAGCACGGCCAGCACCCACTCCACCGGCAGGCCGGGGTGGACCATGCCCCCGTCGGGCACGTACACCAGCCGTGTCAGGACAGCAGTCAGGGAATCAGGCACCGGCGGTATCCTGGTGGTGGCGCTGGGCCTGCAGGCGTTGCAACCTGCGGCGTTGCAGGATGTTGACACCCACCAGGACAAGGGTGATGACGATCACCGCCGCGCCAATGGGTCCCACCGGCAGCGGCTTGCCGATGGTGATGGGGAAGTCGATGACATAGGGCTCGCCGTCGGATTCGAACTCGGCACTGATGATATAGTCCCCTTCCTTGCTGAAGACGAAGCCCTGGCGGTAGATGCCATCGTCGATCTCCTGCACGCCGAGCACCTCCGGCTTACCGTCACTTAACCAGCCATCGTCACGCACCTTGAAGGTCACCTTGCCGACAAAGGGCGTACCGTCCTCGATGCGGCTGGCATAGAGATTCACGCGGCCGGGCTTGTTGGGCTCCGGGAAGGCGGGGAAGGCCATGAAGTTGACGAAGTACTTTCCGATCTGTGTTTCGATCTGCATTGCCGGTGGTGTGTTGGAGTCGTCACCGAGACTGTAGGAAGGGCGTCCGAGTACGTGGTGGGCCCATACGCTGACGGGCAACAGGGAGAAAAGAAAAACCATCAGCCACAAGGGACGTAACGCTCTGTTTCGCATCATCATCGTCATGTCAAAGGCGTAGTATATGAGTGATCCAGAATGGCCTGTCATTACCTCAGCGCAGCTCGATTTTACGCCGCACGCCGATGCCGTGGTGGGCCACCGTGCCCTGGCTGCGATCGACGATACGGATCGGCAGGCTGGGTTCGGGACAGACCTCGACACACAGGCCACAACCCACGCAGCCCTTCTGCACCACCGGCCGGTAGAAGTTGCCGAACTCGAAGTCGATGGCCGAGGAACCCAGGGGACAGATCCCCACGCAAGCACCGCACACACCGGCATCCACCCACGGATAACAGGCGACCCGATCGATCTGCGCCGTCCCCATATCCACCTCGCGGATGGGTGTCTCGGTCAGGGCCTCCGTGGGGCAGACCTCCATGCACAGGCCGCACAGGATACAGGCCCGGTCTTCCGGGTTGATGTAGGGCGTGTTGACGCCGCCGGCGCCATCGTTGCGATGAAATTTCACCGCCTTCACGGGACAGATCTCGCCGCACAGGCCACAGCCGATGCACGCCCCCCGGAAGGCGTCGGGATCCGGCAGGGAGCCGGGCAGGGGCACGCGGCGATGGGGATCCGCCTTTACCTCCGGCGCCAGCAGGCGCGCCAGTCCGAAGGGCAGCGCGGAGAAACCCGCCACGCCGGCAAAGAAGGCCAGCTTCTGCATGAAGGTGCGCCGTTTCATGCCGCCTCGCCTGGATCGCTGTGGGCATCCGCCTGCCTGTTTTCCTGCCGCCGGCGGTATTCATGGCCGAGATGCCCCGGCCCCTGGAAGGGCTGGTCCTTGAAAGCGACCCTGAAGGTAAGTGCATCGGTGGGGCACACGGCAATACAGGCGGTGCAGTTGTTGCATTCCTGGCCAAAGCCGTCACGCAGGGGATCGAGACCGAACTGGCAGACCACATTACACTTGGCGCAGTCGTTGCACTGGCCCACCTTGCGCTGGATACGCAGGAGGCGGAAGCGGCCGAGCAGGGAGTACAGCGCCCCGCCCGGACAGACGTAACGGCAAAAGCCACGCCGCGTGACCATCAGATCGAAGGCCAGGGTCAGTATGAAAAACACAATACCGGCACCGAAGCCCCCCACGGCGATGGCATAATAGATCTCGCGACCAATGATCGCCGGCGGATAGACGGCGGCAAAGACCATGGTACCGCTGATGGCCGCGATGATGGTTCCCGCGGCCAGCACCAGGTACTTGAGCCGGCGATCCAGCTTGCGCCGACTCACCGGCAAGCCGGCCTTGCGCAACCAGGCGGCGAGGTTGTCGTGCAACTCGTAGATGAGCGTCGCCGGGCAGATCCAGCCGCAGTACACGCGTCCCAGCACGAGCGTCACGGCGATGGGAATGAGCGCCGTGAGCAGGAAGGGCCAGTAGATGGTCAGGCCGGCGGCGGACTGACCCACCACCGCCAGCGGATCGCTGAGCTTGAGGCCGAACAGGGTCCCGGACCAGGTGGTGCCCTTGAGCGCATTCAGATCGGTCACCGGATCGCTGACGAAGGGTGCCGTCAGGCGCTCCATGGCATCATAGATGGCCTTTTCATCCGGCGCGAGCAGGTCGTAGGCATGTGCCGCTTCATAGGTCTGGTAGAGATGCAGAAAGGGCAACAGGATGAGCATCAGGAAGACGATGCTCAGTGAAACCCACCGCAGCTTGTTGATGTGGCGTTGCCAGGTACGGCGCATGTGTCAGACAACCTTGCGTTGGTGATCGGGGATGATGCGGATGGCCTGCGGGATCTGGATGCAGGAACGCTCGCACAGACCACAACCGACACAGGCATCGAGCACGTGGGGCTGCTCGAGCCTGCCCACACGGATGGCGACGTCCTGCAGCGGGCAGGCGCGATAACAGACACCGCAGGTCTTTCCCTGCCAGGACAGGCAGATGGTTCGGTCCACCCGCGCGCGGCCCATGCGTACATTCTGCATGATGGCCTCGGCCTCGCGTTCGATTGGCTGCAGGGCGCCCGTGGGACAGGCCTCGCCACACTTCATGCACAGGATACAGGCCTGCTCTCTCGGCACGATATAGGGCGTATCCAGCGAGGCGAGGCCGTTTTCGAACCGGAAAAACTTGATTGCCCGGTTGGGGCACACCTCGCCACACTTGCCGCAACGAATGCAGCGACTAAGGTAGTCGTCTTCCGGCAGGGCGCCGGGCGGCCGCAGAAAACGCACCGATACCCGCGGCGTCGCCCGGGCATGTAAGGGCGCCGCGGCCCCCACCGCACCGGCAATCAGCGTGTAGAGAAAATTCCGGCGCTGCATGAGCTCACCCCGTGTGCGCGATCCATCGGCACGAAGCGGCGCCCTGCCGGCGGCCTTGCGCCACTTCGTGCCATGCCTTCATTATCAGACTTTCTCGATACGCGCGGCCAGCTTCTTGAAGTCCACCTGACCGGATACCAGATCCCACACGCGGCTCGAGGTGCTGTTGACCAGCCAGCGGTTCTTCTTCGGATCCGCCGAGTCGGCCACCGACAGGTTCCATGGGCTGAACATGTAGCCACGCGGAACCACGTTGCGCGCCGGCTTGACCAGGCTGTTGGTGCCCACCTGCGCCCTGGCCTCGAAGGAACCGCGCCGTGTCACCAGGCGCACCTTGTCGCCGTCCTTTATACCGAGGTCTTTGGCGTCTTCCGGGTGGATCTCCACGTACATCTCCGGCACCAGCCGCCGCGTGGTGGGACTGCGGTTGGACTTGGCGGTATGGAAGTGCTCGTAGACCACGCCCAGGCCGAGCCAGTAGGGGTAACTGTCCTTGGGCACCTCGTTCCAGGGCTTGCCGCGATGCGCCTCGTCGGGCAGATCCGGCGTCAGACCCATGTCCCGCGCCTGCTTGAGCAGGGGAATATTGTCGATGGTATAGACACCCTCGCGGTGACCGAATTCCATCAGCTTGCGGGTGATCTCTTCGCGCCGGGAATAATCCTGCTGAACAAACTTCATGTGCACCTTGCCGTCCCGGGTGCGGAAATAACCGTAGGGGCGGTTCTCCCACCGGCCTTCCTGCATCATGTACCGTCGCTTGGTACCGCCCTTTTTGGCGATCTCATAGGTCGGCGCAGGCCACTGGATACCCCGGAGATCACGCAGCTGCTGATAGAGTGGCTTGCCATCCAGTTTTTCCACCTCCAGCATGCCCGTGAGATCGGTATCCGTGCCCGCCGAGGCCTCGACCACGGCGCGGAAGATCTCCTCGGCATCGTAGAAACCGTCCTCCTTGCGCTTCCATGGGAAGATGCGCTCGGCATCTAGCCCCAGCAGCTTCGCAATGGCGCGTCCCTTGTCGATGACCATGTCGAGGTCCGGGCGGCAACCGGGAGGCGGCTCGGCAGCCTTCTCCACGCGGTTGATGCGGCGCTCGGAGCTGATATAGACGCCATCCACTTCTCCCCAGGTGGCTGCCGGGAAGATAACGTCGGCATAGAGGTTGTTCGGCGCATGGCGATAGATCTCCTGCACCACGTTGAAGGTCTTCATCAGGGCCGGCCGCACCAGATTATCCTGATCAGGCAGGTCGATGTGGGTGGCATAGACGAAGAAGAAGGCCTTGACATCGTCCTTCAAGGCCCGCTCCATCATGCCAATCGCCATGCCCGGATTCTTGGAGTTCATGGCCTTGACCAGGTTGGCTTCGGGCACGTTCCACTGCTTCGCCATCCACTTGCGATGCTTTGCGTTCTTCAGCGGCATGTTGAAGGGCAGGCGTCCGGTGAGGCCGCCGGTGAAACGCTCACCCATGGCATTTGGCTGGCCGGTCATGGAGAAGGGCCCGCAACCCGGCTTGGCGAGGTTGCCGGTGAGGGTCAGCAGGTTGATGATGGCAATGACGTTGTTCTGCCCATGGATGTGCTGGTTGTATCCGATGCCCCACATGATGATGACGCCGCCATAACCCTTGCCCTCGTGCTTGCCCTTGCTGCGTGCCAGGCGCTTGCGCGTGGCGTCGGCAAACATGCCGGCCACCCGGCGGATCAGCTCGGGCGAGACATCATGGTTGGGCCCGCCCATGCGGTCCTGCACCTGCTCGGGGCTATAGTCCCGGAGAACACCCTCGGTATATTCCTTCCAGCCGGTGGTGTGGGCCTTGAGGAACTTCCAGTCGATGACGTCGGGGTGCTCCTTCAGCAGGACATGCGCAATACTGTTGAGGAAGCTGATGTCGCCGTTGAGGATCGGGACGTGCACCGAGTTGTCGGGATTGATGTCGGCGTAGCCCTTGGCGGTTCCGGTATAGCGGGGATCCACCACCACGGTGGGGATGTTGGCCTTGCGCTTGTAATCGGCGGCACGCCAGAAGATGATGGGGTGCGACTCGCGGGCATTGTGTCCGAAGTGCATGATCATGTCGCACAACTCGATGTCTTCATAGGCCAGGGGCGGCGTGTCCGAACCCAGGGTGGCGAAGTAACCCGTCACCGCCGAGGTCATGCACATGCGGGCATTGGCCTCGATGGTGTTGGAGCTCAACACGCCCTTCATGAACAGGTTCTCGAGGTACTGGCCTTCCATGGTGAGCTGGCCGGACCCGTACAGGCCGATGGAATTGCCGCCGTACTTTTTCGCCAGGTGGGCGATCTTGTGTGCCACCATTTCCTCGGCCTCTTCGTAAGGCACGCGCACGAAGTGTTCCTCGTCGAAGGAACCCTTGGTCTTGCTGACATATTCCAGGTCGCCGTGGCCGGGCTTCTTCCATTCTTCCCACACGTCCTTGCGTACGTAGGGATCGCCCTCCATGCGGTCGACATAGATGGGCTCCGCGGCGGTCAGGCCCTTGATGCACTGCAGGCCATAGTTGGTGGGATGATCGCGGTCCGGGCGCATGGAGACGATCTTGCCGTTCTCCACCTGGATGATGGTGCCGCAGCCCACGCCGCAATACGGGCACTGGGCAATGGCGGTGGTGCGCTTGCCATGCGCTGGCGCCTCCGCGGGCGCGGCTTCCAGTTCGGGATTGGCGCCGACCATGAGACTGGTGCCTGCCGCCGATCCGGTGATGAAGCTGCTGGTTTTCAGAAAATCCCTTCGGTTCATCTTGATGCGTTTCATTTTGCTGTCTCCTGAAAACGGTTAGTTCTTGCTCGGAACGGTACGCAGATAGGCAATGATGTCGTCGATTTCGCTCTCCGACAGGTTTGCCATGGCATCAGGACCGCTGAAACCCAGCATGCGCGTGTTGGAGCGTCCTTTCCTGATGGTCTCGCGAATGAAACCGTCGGTGGCCTTGGACAGGAAGCCCTCCTTGCCAATCGCGGTGCCCGTGCCCCCGGCCACATAGCCATCACCGTTCTCGCCGTGGCAGGTGGAACAGATCTGGTCGAACCAGAACTTGCCCAGACGGGGGTCGCCGTGGGATTCGGGCTCGGCGTCCACCTCGGCGGATCGATCCGGCAGCGTGGCATGGGAGCGCAGGAAGGCAACGATGGCCTCGATGTTCTTGCGGCCGAGGTGGGCGAAGGGCGGCATGCCCGTGCCGGGCCGCCCGTCACGGATGGTCGCCAGCAGGAAACGGTCACTGGAGATGGACAGCAGCTCCGGGTTGGTCAGCGAGGGCGCAAAGCCGGGCTTGCCGATGCCGTCCGCCTGGTGGCAGAAAACGCAGTTCTGGTTGTAGAGGTCCTTGCCCTGCGCCGCAAGGGCCGGGTCGACCCTGGGGGGCGGCCCGGCGGGAACCGCGGCGGGCGCGGCCGCCTCTTTTTTGGGGGGTGCTTCGGATTCCTGCTGACAGGCACTGAGTATCAGTGCAAGGCCGGCAAGTAGTAACAGGGTAAACGCTGTTCTGGCCACGATCTCCTCTCCTTATCCGCTGTGGGACCCATTGTTTTAGCCAAGCCTAGTACGTTTTCCGCGAATAAAAATGATCCATGTCAGTTTTGTGCCATTAAATAGTATTTTATAAGCATATTCTAAATATATATGCAACATACTGTTTTTATTGAGATTTATATCCACGTGCGGGGAAATGGGGCGCAGGGAGGTAGCGACGAACGGGCGCTGGACAGGGGCAGCTGGGGTGAGTTCCAGGGAATTCAGGAGGACAGGCCGGCGCCCGCCCCGGCGGGACGCTCGCGAAACAGCTGCATCCCGACCCCCTCGTCAGAGGCATGCGCAACGCGGGCCCAACGCCGGTAGGTGCGCACGATACGCTCGTATTCCAGCGTGAAGACCAGGGACACCACCTCGCCGGGACGCAACACCGGAGCGCGGGTGTGCAGGAAGACCCCGTCCGCGCTCAGGTTACTGGCATGACAGCGCAGGGGACTACCGCCCTCCCGGTAGAGGTAGGCCTTCACATGGGCGCCACGGCGGATGGTGTTGCGCCGCTCTGTCCAGTTGCGTTTCTTCACGGCTGGCTTCTACTCATGATGTCCATCTCCGGGCTGGCCGGTTCGTATCCTGCGTTTGTTTGAAGAGTTCCGAAAGTTTAGCGACAAAGGGGCGTAGCCGGAGGCACTCAGTTCACAATTTGCCACTGTGTGATCTTTACGCTCGCCGCGAAGAACAAGGCCAGGATCAGGTTTTGCCAGATTCCGTTCATATCAACATGCGCGCCTCCCAGTATGTGATACGTCTCACACCGGCTTTGCCGAGTTCGGCGGCAAGTCCAACACCGTACAGTGGTAGCATTGCGCGCCCGTTATGCAGTCATCGGACGTGCCGTGGTGTCTGGCACATGTGATGTAACGCTCAAAAACCAAAACAGGTTTCCATTGTACGGAACCATTGACCCGAGGTGAGTGTGGAGGCATTGCATGAGTAGTGTGCCTGTTGACAACGTTCTGGATACCTCCGCCGAGGGATCTTCGCGCCGCCCCCGACTACCCGTAGTTTCCGCAATACTGGGCAGCCGAGTGGCATGGATGACGATGCTCACGGTATTCCTCATCGTCTGGGGCTGGCTCAACCGTGACAACAGTTACATAACAGCCGAGGAAGGCACCGGCTACTGGCTGGGGATCCTTGGCGGTTCGGCCATGTTGTTGCTACTGCTCTATCCCTTGCGCAAGAAGGCGCGTTTCATGCGGAACTGGGGGCCCGTGGGTTACTGGTTTGGCGCCCACATGTTTCTCGGGGTCGCCGGTCCGCTGATGATCCTCTACCACGCCAACTTCTCCACCGGTTCACTCAACAGCAATATTGCCCTGTTCAGCATGCTGCTGGTTGCCGGCAGCGGTGTGATCGGGCGCTTTCTCTATGGCCGCATCCACATGGGTATGTCAGGGCACAAGGCCACCATGGCGCAGTTGCGTGAAGAGATGCAGATATCGCGGGGCAGGCTCAATGGCCGCTTTACCCTGTCGAAGAAAATCCTCAAAAAAATCCGCAAGTATGAAAAGCGCATGTTGCGCCCTCACATCCCTGTTCTGGGACTGTTCAGCCTGGGCTACCACGGCTTCTGCTCACTGAGCACCTACCTGAGTATTACCCACCAGTTGCACAGGAGCCTGCGTCAACAGGCACGAAAGCATGACTGGGACCGCCGCATGCGCAAGGCGCTGTTACGCGAATCCAGCCAGGCCATGCGTGAATACATCCGTGCCGTACGCCGCGCGGGGGAATTCCAGATCTATGAACGCTTCTTCGCCCTGTGGAATCTCCTGCACCTGCCGCTTTTCCTGCTGCTAATGATTACGGGAACTGTTCATGTCATTGCCGTGCACATGTATTGACAGGGATACACGCATTGACGATGCATGCCTGGAAACGAAATCTTCTGCTTGGGGGAATGCTGCTCATGTTATGTAGTACTGCCAGCGCCGATCCCTTCGAATCCCTGCTCATGCCGGGCCCCCTGGTCGAAGGACATGCGGATCTCGAGGACGACTGTGACAACTGCCACCGCTCATTCAGCGATGCCACAGAGGAAACGCGCCTGTGCCTGGAGTGTCACGATGACATCCGTGCCGACGTACTCAAGCGGCGCGGCTTTCACGGCCGCTCCCGCCAGGTGAGAAAGCAGGCCTGCCGCAGTTGCCACACCGAACACCAGGGACGTGATGCGGACATAATCAAGTTCAATCCCGCCACCTTCGATCACCACCTGACCGACTTCCCCCTGCGTGGTCGGCATGCCCGCGAGGCCTGCGGGAACTGCCACAAGAAAGGCAAGAAGTACCGCGCCGCACCGGCCAGCTGCCTTGCCTGCCACAAGGAGGTCAACCCCCATCGCAGCGAGCGCCTCGGCAAGCGCGCCAGGAAATGCCAGGTCTGTCACAGGGAGGATGGATGGAGTCGAATCGACTTCGATCACTCGGTAACGGATTTCCGCCTCACCGGCAAGCACAGGAAAACCGACTGCGCGAGCTGTCACCCCAATGACCGCTATGCAAAAACGCCTCAAGACTGCTACTCCTGCCATCGCCTCAACGATGCGCATGCCGGGGGTAACGGCAAGAAGTGCGAAAAATGTCATTCCACACGCGCCTGGGACGACCTCGACTTCAACCACGACACGGAGACAGACTTCCCGTTGCGCGACGGCCACGACGGGCTCGCCTGTCAACGCTGCCACAAGAAGGATCCCTACAAGGTGAAGCTGAAGACGGCCTGCATTAGCTGCCACCGCGCGGACGACGTGCACAAGGGCCGTAACGGCAGAAAATGCCAGGAATGCCATACCGCCAAGGGATGGAAAGACTCGCGTTTCGACCATGGCAAGGAAACCGACTTCCCGCTTCGCGGCAAACACAAGGGTCTAAAGTGCATCACCTGTCACAAGCGCAACCCGAAAGAGCATGAAACGGACATGGCCTGCATCAGTTGCCATCGCGCCGATGATGTGCACAAGGGACAGCAGGGCAAGCAGTGCCAGCGCTGCCACAACGAGGCGGGCTGGCAGGTACGCGTGCGTTTCGATCACGATCTCACGCGTTTCCCGCTACTGGGTCTGCACGCGGTAACCCCTTGTGAGGAATGTCACCTTGGGGGCACGTATCGTGATGCGGAGATGCGGTGCAATAGCTGCCATCAAGAGGACGATGAGCACCGTGGCCGTCTCGGGACCGATTGCGAGCGCTGCCACACACCGAACTCCTGGGAACTTTGGAAGTTTAATCACAATACACAGTCGCGATTCAGGCTACGGCACAAGCATGCAAAACAGCACTGCTATGCCTGCCACCGCCGCAAGGTAGAGAAGGTGGACTCGGTGCCAAGACCGTGTGAATCGTGCCATGCCGCGGACGACGTACACAATGGTCAGTTTGGCAGCGATTGTGCTCGCTGCCATACGACACGTTCTTTCAAGGATGTAAATCTACGACGTTGATATTGACAACTTCTTCGATAACGAGGTGAGACTGACTCATGGACAAGAATCACAATACAAGGCCAGGCTGGCTGCTTCTGCTGATGGCTTCCCTGCTGCTGGCATGCAGCTCGGCTACGGCAGCCACGGTACCGCAGGAAGGCTTCGACCACGACACCACGGGGTTCATCCTCTCCGGCGAACATACCCGCCTGTCCTGTGAGTCCTGCCACCAGCGTGGCATTTTCAAGGGCGTTCCCAAGACCTGCCAGGGCTGCCATGCCCAGGGTGGGCCCATGCCCGCCTCGGCCAAACCCTCAAACCATATCCCCAGCGGGGCTGCCTGTGATGATTGCCACCTGGAGACCAGCTGGGCTACGGCTCGTGTCGATCATGTCTCGGTTACCGGCACCTGCGAGTCCTGCCACAATGGGCGCATGGCGAGCGGCAAGCCATCTGGCCACATCCAGAGCAACAATGTCTGTGACGATTGCCATACCACCCGCAACTGGGCCGGCGCGCGCTTCGACCATAGTTCTGTCTCGGGCAACTGCATGCGCTGTCACAATGGTATTACCGCCACCGGCAAGCCGAACAACCATGTGCAAACAGGCAGTGACTGTGCCGTCTGCCATCGCACCACTGGCTGGCTGCCGGCGGGCTTCGATCACGCCGGCATCACCAGTGGTTGCGCCAACTGCCACAATGGCGCTACCGCCACCGGGAAGCCGGCCAACCATATCCAGAGTAACAATGCCTGCGAAAACTGTCATCGCACCACCGCCTGGGTGCCAGCCACCGGGTTTGATCACAGCGGCATTACCACAGGCTGTTACACCTGCCACAACGGCGCCACCGCCACCGGCAAACCGCCGACGCATATTGCCAGCAGCAATGTGTGCGAGGATTGCCACCGTACGGCGGGCTGGATTCCGGCCAGCTTCGACCACAGTAATGCGGGCAACAATTGCAACAGTTGCCACAATGGTTCCACGGCGACCGGCAAGACGCCAAATCACTTTGTAACCACCCTGCAGTGCAGCGCGTGCCATACCACCACGGCATGGCTACCGGTACGCTACACCCACACCTCTATGAACTATCCGGGTGATCACCGCAGTGTCCGTAACTGTCTGGGCTGCCACACGACCAATTCGGAAAACATCCCTTGGCCGTTCGCGGCATACAAGCCTTTCTGCGCGGGCTGCCATGCCAACAGCTACGATGCCGGCGAACACAAAAAGGTTGATAATCCGCGGATCCTCTATACCGTGGGCGAACTCAAGGACTGCTCGGGCGCCTGTCACACTTACACCGACAGCACGCTGACCAATATCCTCAAGCGGCGCTCCGGTCAACACCGGGTCACGGATGGAGGCTGGTAGCCGCAATGGCGGGGTGGCAACACCCCGCCCAGCTACCTTCCCCCGAGGTGTATGCCTTTCGTGATGCAGGCCGATGCTGTTCCGTCATATTGAATTAAAGACGATGTCGGCAAACCGCAAGCAGGGTATCCTGCCCTTCCTGCTTTGCCTGTTCACGGGAGTGATGCCCTTTCTGCTTCCCTCGCCCACTCCTGCCGGTCCGGTAACAGGCATCGTCTTCGATACGGTGAGCTGGGAACGCAATGTAGATCATTACCGCATCCGTATAGGCTTCAACTATCCCGTGCAATACATCCTGCATTACCCCCCCAGCCCACGCGATGAGGTCGTGGTGCAGATACGCCTGCTGGAAGCCAACGCCCTGGAGGGACGCCTGCCGGTGATAGAAGAAAGCGCGGCACTGGATGCCATGATGAAACGTCTTTTTGAAGATCTCCGTTTCGAGGGCAGTGTCCCGGAGACACCCCTTGTCATCCTGCGCTTTACCCACCCGCAGCATTTCCGCATCGAGCAGGGTGGCGACTGGCGCAGTATCGTGCTCTACCTGTTCGATGAACCACGCTGGAGCGATGTGGCGCCACCGGAAGCCGAGATCATTGACGAGAACGGCGGTCATACCCAGGGCGGGGATGAGGTTCGCCCATGATAAGACCATATCGAGTTCATGTGTCACACTGGCTGTGGCATGGGCTGGTTCATGTCGCCATAGTGGCTACACTGATTTCGTGGGCCCACGGCGTGCATGCCGCCAACCGATTCATGGAAAAGCTGGATATCTCCACGTCGAACGGCGATGCCGTGCTGACGTTGCATTTATCCGAGCCAGTCACCTACCTGCGGCATTTCCCGGCCAGGCAGGGCAAGCTGGTTGAAGTCACGGTGCGACTGGCCACGCCTGGTGCAACGCGTGAAGTTGAAAGCGAGTCCCTGGGTGGCCCCGCGAGCGCTACCATCCCCCTGCGCGAGGTTGAAGCCACATCCATCGATCCCAATACACTAAACATTACCTTCCGCTTTACCCGCAATGCACACTTCGCCGTTTCCCGCGGTGGAGACGGAAATACAATCATCATCCGCCTTTTCAACCCTCGACGCAGTGGCATTACCGGCCCCGATACCGTCATCCGCCCAAGCTGGGGAGCGATAGTCAACACCTATACGATCAACCTGCAATCCTCGGTAACACCCTTCAAGGAACGTCCAAGTGCGCGCCGCGACATCCTCGATGTCTTCAAGCTCTACAAGATGCGGGTACGCATCAAGGGTACCGTCTGGTATCGCTACCGCCTCGGTTTCTTCGCCACCCGTGCCCAGGCCGAACGGGTCCGCAAGCTTCTCCTCAAGGACTACCCCGACGCCTGGATCGACCTGCTGCACCCCAGCGAACACGCCCTGGCGGAACGCTGGTTCTCGGTTCACCGGAAGCCGCCGAAGATCGCCCTGGAGCCAGTACCACAGGCAGCCCCCAGGCCGCCCACACCGGCAAGCCCAGCGCCCAGGGCGCCGCCCAAACGCCCCGCGAAACCGGCAAAGCCCGCCACGCCATCTGCGCCACCACGTCCCCTGCCGAGTACCAGGTCCGGGCGCCTCATGGAACTGGCGCGCCAGGCCATGATCGACGGCAACTATCGACGTGCCACCAAACTCTACACCAAGGTACTGCAGCGCCCGGAAAAGGCCTTCCATCAGGATGCACTGGAATTCCTCGGCCTGGCACGCGAACGCAATGGGCAGATCGCCCATGCCAAGGCGGAGTATCGCAACTACCTGAAACTGTACCCCGACGGCGAAGGCGCCATTCGTGTACGCCAGCGCCTCGATGGGATTATCACGGCGCGCAAGGATCCCCGCACGCCGCTGGCCAGGCCCAGTGAACGGGCCGAGGAGGCCCGCTGGGATATGTTCGCCAGCCTGGCCCAATTCTACCGCTACCAGACCACGTCGACTGATGCGGCGGGCAGCCAGGCCGTCGACAATTCCGTCGACTCCGACATCCTTTTCTCTGCCCGGCGGCGTACCGAGACCTGGGATATCCGCACCCTCTTCGCCGGCAGCCACCGCTATGATTTCATTGACGATCGTGATCCGGGCGATGGACGCGTCACTTCCCTGTATGCGGACTTCCGCAACCGTGTGGAGGACTATTCCATCCGCATCGGGCGCCAGACCCACAGCGCCAACGGTGTGCTCGGACGTTTCGACGGCATCCTCGGCAGTTATCGCCTCAACAGCCAGGTCAAGCTCAACGTCGTGGCTGGCTACCCGGTGGAGTTGACCTCATCGGATGGGGTCAACACCGACCGCCAGTTTTTCGGCGCCAGCACCGATCTTTCCGGCCATATCGACAACGTCGATCTCAATGTATTCTTCATCCACCAGACCATCGACGGCATGGTGGATCGCCAGGCCATTGGTGCCGAAGCCCGCTACAATGACCCCAACGGGCGTAACGCCTTCGCGCTCATCGACTACGATACGCACTTTGGCCAGATCAATACCCTGATGTTCGTTGGCACCATGATCTTCGAGGGTAATCGCCTGCTCAATCTGGTGGTGGACTACCGTAACAGCCCCGTACTCACCACCTACAATGCCCTGCAGGGCCAGACGGTTGCCACTATTGCCGAGTTACGCCAGACCCTGAGCGAGGCCGAGATAGAACAGCTGGCACGGGATCGCACCGCGCGCTTCAAGTCCATCACCCTTTCCGGTTCCCTGCCCCTGACCCCGAAGTTCCAGTTCAACGGTAGTGTTACTGTTTCCAGTCTTTCGGGGACGCCGGCCTCCGGTGGTGTCGCCGCCACCAGCCCCAGCGGCACCGAATACGCCCTGTTTGCACAATTGCTGGGTAACAACTGGCTGTTCGAAAAAGATGTCAGTTCCGTGGGGCTACGCTGGGCCGATGCCGCCACCGCCACGCGCACTACGCTGTCCTTCAGTACACGCTTCCCGCTGAACAAGGAATGGCGTATCAATCCCCGCTTCCAGCTGGAGAAAGTCAGCGGTAGCGATGGCTCGAGCTCGACCCTGATCCGCCCCTCCTTGCGCGCCGATTTCCGCTTCCGACGCAACATACGTTTCGAATTCGAGGGAGGTGTGGATCTGACGCAGCGTGATATTGCCGGTGGCAGTGACGACGAAACCAGCTATTTCATCCGTGCCGGCTATGTCTACGATTTCCTGTAGTCCAGCGATAGTATTTCCTGCAACCCGCCCGGAATGCTTCCCTTTCATGGCAAGGAAATGAAGTGAGCGAGGAAATCGCGACCGAGATGCGGTGTTGCCTGGCGGCATCAGAAGATGCCGAAAAAACCACCCTCGTCGGCCTTCTCGATGAGTTCCACGATCTTCCCATGACCTGCACTCTTTGCCACGCTGAGCGCACTTTGCCGATCACCGTTACGAATACGCACGTTGGCGCCCTTGTTCAATAACAATTCCACGGTGGCAGCGTGACCGCTGCGCGCAGCGAGGATCAGGGCCGTATTGCCGAATCGATCACGCGCATCAATGTCGGCGCCGTGTCCAAGCAGTACGGCCACGGTGGAGGTATGGCCCGCATCGGCAGCCAGTAGCAGCGGCGTGTTGCCGGATCTGTCACCGCCCTCCACTGCCGCACCATGCTTCAGAAGGAGATCAACCACCTTGTCGAAACCCAGCGCCGCAGCGCGGCCCAGCAATGTATATCCGGCACTGTCACGCCCATGGAGATCCGCACCCTGCGTGATCAGATAGGAGGCCGCCCGGGGATGACCCTGGGTGACGGCGAACCACAGGGCACCTGCGCCGTCGCGGTTGCTGTAGTCGATGGGAATATGGCGCGGCGTCAACGAGCGCACCACTTCAAGGTGACCTTCGCGGGCCGCCCACAGCAGGGCATTCATGCCATCCTTCTGTCTACGACCAGGCTTCGCCCCGGCGGCCAACAGGCGACGCAGGCACGCGATATGGCCATGACGGGCCGCCAGCATGACAGCATCCATGCCGTCCTTGCGCTGAAGCCCGTGCCGGGCGCCCTTCTGGAGGAGTTGCGTGACGATCTTCTCGTGGCCGCCGCGCGCCGCCCACATGAGGGCGGTCATTCCCTCACGATTGGCGATATTGACCGCCGCACCCCGTTTTAACAGGGCGGCGACGATTTTCTCATGGCCCTTCATGGCGGCACGCATGAGGGCCGTATGGCCGTCGGGATCGCGGGCATCGATCCTGGCGCCACGCTGCAACAAGGGCCCCACAGCCGCTGTCTGGCCACGCCATGCGGCCACCATCAACGGCGTCCAGCCCGCATAAGCCGCATCGCGGGCAATGGCCTCCGCGCCCGCCGAGGCCGTGGCCACATCGACACCGTCGGTAAAGGGTTCAGGCTCGGGTGGCCTGCGCGCCCCGGCCGCAAGCAGGGCACGCGCGACCTTCGTGTGCCTGCGGCCCTCGGCCAGCTGGTAGGCCGTTCGCCCCTCGCGATCAGTCGCATCGAGTGCCACCTTGTGACGGATCAACGCCTTCACGGCATCCAGTTTGCCGCTGCGTGCTGCCCACATCAGTGCGGTATAGCCCAGCTTGTCCTTGAGATTTTTTTTCGCGCCACGCGCCAGCAGCAAGCGTACTACGGCAGCACGTCCTTCCCCAGCTGCCAGCATGAGGGCCGTCTCTCCGGCACGGTTACGGTGATTGAGCTTTGCGCCCCGAGCGCGCAGGTGATCCACCACCTTCACGTGCCCCCCTTCCGCCGCCAGCATGAGGGGGGAGTTCCCATCTTCGTCGAGGGTATCGACGGGGATACCTCGCGCCAGCAGGGCCTTGACTTCGGGCAGGTCACCACGCCGCGCGGCGGTCAACAGGGCCTCGCGCGGATGCTCGGTGCCGCGCGGCGTAACGCCCTGCTGCTTCAGTTTTGCCAGGCGCCTTGCGGCGCGTCGATGTCCCTGTGCCGCGGCCTTGCGAAACCAGGCCATGGCACGTGCGGGATCGCGTCCCACGCCCACGCCGTTCAGGTACATCATGCCAAGGCTGTACTGGGCGCGATCCAGGCCGCGCTTTGCCGCCTCGCCGAACCAGTAGAGGGCCTTTTTATAGTCCTGTGGCGTCCCCTGCCCGTTGCGGTAGAGCACGGCAAGCTGATACTGGGCCTCGGCCCTGCCCTTCTTCGCCAGCGGTTGCAGCAGGCGCAGGGCACGCGGATAGTCGCGCAGGCGCAGGGCCTGCTCGGCGTCCTCGAGCTTTCCCGCGTATACCGGCGCGGCAACGACCAGCATCAGGATGAACAGGATCCAGCGCTGGTGGCAAGCTGGAGAGGAAGTATACATTTCAGGCAGTTCCGTGCTTGGTTTCCACTTCGATACCGATCTTCTTCAGGAAGGGCGTGGGCAGGATGCCGCCGGCACAGACGATCATGGCGTCATTGGGAATGGTGATCAACTTGCCCTCCACGTCGATGTCCACCTCCCTTTCACGGATCTCCTTGACGTTGGAATTCATCAATACCTGCAGGCGACCGGCCTCTGCCGCCGCCTCAACCTTGTCGCGGTTCTTCGCCTTGGCGCGGCTAAACGAGGCACTGCGGTAGGAAATGGTCACCGTGGTACCGGGTTCCTCCGCGATGCTGGTGGCCGCCTCAAGTGCGCTGTCGCCACCCCCCACCACCAGGACGTGCTGGTTGCGGTACTGTTCCGGGTCGATGAGGTTGTAGACCACCTTGGGGACATCCTCGCCCGGCACGCCCAGTTTACGCGGCGTGCCGCGTCGGCCGATGGCCAGCAGGACGCAACCGGCGGTGTATTCGCCCTTCGTCGTGACGACGCGGAAGAAGCCGTCTTCGCGCTGGATATCGTCCATTTTCTCACCGTAGTGGATTTTAACGCCGGTGCGCTTCTCCACTTCCTGCCAGAACTTCAACAGAGTTTCCTTGCGTGTCTCGCGAAACTTGACCTTGCCAATAATGGGCAGTTTTACCGGCGCGGTCATGACCAGCTTGCCACGCGGAAACTTGAACACCGTACCGCCCAGTGAGTCCTGCTCGACGGTGCGGTAACGCAGTTTCTTCTCGTGCGCCCCGAGGGAAGCGGAAAATCCGGCCGGACCCGCCCCAATGATGATGATGTCGTACTCGCCCTGGTGCTTCGTGCCGGCGAGTTTTTTCGCTATCGCCTCCATGGCCTGGCGGCCCTGCTCGACGGCATTGCGGATCAAGCCCATGCCGCCCAGTTCACCGGCAATGAACAGGCCTGGGATATTGGTCTCGAAATTCGTGTCCACGTGCGGGATATCCACGCCGCGCTTCGCGGTACCGAAGACCAGTGTAATGGCCTTGAAGGGACAGGCGCGGGCACAGGCGCCATGACCGATACATTTGGTCGGCTCGATGAGCTGTGCCTTGCCGTTCACCAGGCCAAGGATGGTGCCCTCGGGACAGGCGGTCACGCACGCGGCGCAACCCACGCACTGACTGTCATCGATACTCGGGTGCAGGGAGGCCGGTTCCGTCAGGCCCGCTTCCCTGGCTTCCTCGAGTACCGCGACATTGCGCTTTTCCTTGCGCTTGACGTAGATGTAGTAGCCGCCGATGAGGAGCAGCGGCATGAGCATATACAAGCTTGTAACTAGACCCAGTTTCATGGCAAGCAAAATGGTTTCACGGCATGCATACAGGGAGACGGCCACCCGGGCCACAGGCTGACCCGGCCGGGTGCAGCGGTGCCAGTCTACGCAAAACCCCGCGACAAGATGTGGAACCGGTCACGTTTCACCTGCTCACTGCCGGGCCACTGCCGGTTTCCCGACACCAGCGCCTGCGCTGAACCATCCACCGGGGTGGCTGTCTCAAGGCGGTAGCATCGGCCCGCAACAAGGGGTATAACGACAAGCACCGAACGGAGGCCAGGCACCGTGAGCGAGCACTTCACCACCCTGTTTACCCTGCTGCAGTATCTCACTTACCTGTTCGTCTTTATCGTCGGCCTGGGCGTGCTGTGGATCCTCGTCCTCTACGTGATGGACGTGACCCAGAAGCGCAACGCCATCCTGCGCAACTACCCGGTGGTGGGCCACTTCCGCTACCTGTTTCAGACCCTGGGCAAGTTCTTTCGCCAGTATTTCTTCGCCATGGATCGCGAGGAACTGCCCTTCAACCGCGCCGAGCGCAACTGGGTCTACCGTGCCTCGCAGAACCAACCCAACACCGCGGCCTTCGGTTCCACGCGCGACCTGCGCCCGCCGGGAACCATCCTGTTCGTCAACTGCCCCTGGCCCACCCTGGACAAGGACGCCACGCCCACCGCGCCGCGTATCATCGGCCCCGACTGTCCCCAGCCCTATACCGCCACCTCCCTGTTCAACATCTCCGCCATGAGCTACGGCGCCCTGTCGAAGCCCGCGGTACGCGCCCTCTCGGCGGGTGCGAAGCTGGCGGGCTGCTGGCTCAATACCGGCGAAGGGGGACTCTCGCCCTGGCACCTGGAGGGCGGCGGCGACCTCGTCTTCCAGATCGGTACCGCCAAGTACGGCGTGCGCAATGCCGAGGGTGGCCTCGACGACGAAAAGTTGCGCGCCGTGGCGGCCCACCCCCAGGTACGCATGTTCGAACTCAAGCTCTCGCAGGGCGCCAAGCCCGGCAAGGGCGGCATCCTGCCCGCCGGCAAGGTCACCCCGGAGGTGGCCGGTATTCGGGGGATCCCGGTGCATACCGCTTCCATCAGCCCCAACCGCCATCCGGAGATCAGCAGTGAGGACGATCTGCTGGACATGCTCAACCACATCCGCGAGGTCACCGGCAAGCCGGTGGGCTTCAAGGCCGTCCTCGGCGCATGGGGCTGGCTGGACAGCCTGTTCGAGGCCATCAACCGCCGTGGCGCCGACAGCGCGCCGGACTTCATTACCATCGACTCTGCCGACGGCGGTTCGGGCGCGGCCCCGGCGAGCCTGATGGACTACATGGGTCTGCCCCTGCGCGAGAGCCTGCCCCTGGTCATCAACAAGCTGGGGGAATACGGCCTGCGCGCGCGCATCCGGGTGATTGCCTCGGGGCGGCTGGTGACCCCCGGTGACGTGGCCTGGGCCCTGTGCGTGGGAGCGGATTTCATCAATTCCGCCAGGGGATTTATGCTGGCGCTGGGCTGCATCCAGGCCATGCAGTGCAACCGCAACACCTGTCCCACGGGGATCACCACCCATAATCCCCGCCTGCAGAAGGGCCTCAACCCCGCCGACAAGGCCGTGCGCGTGAAACAGTACGTGGAGAACATGCGCCACTCGGTGGGCGTCATCGCCCATTCCTGCGGCGTCCACGAACCGCGCCAGTTGCGCCGTTTCCACGCCCGCATGGTGACCGAAAACGGCCAGTCGAAGCCCCTCGACGAGATCTACGGCCCGGACGTGGAATAAGCCCTTTTCATGACATGGGTCAAATACACCCGCCCGCCGCGCGTATTCCCACCCCGGGTGCTGGCGTATAATCAAATCCTGATTTACTCCCCTGGTTTACCCTGGGGACAGGCGGGAAGTTGAGGACGCAGCGGAGATCCGCGACGATGAGTGAACTGGTCGATCCCTTTGGCAGAAAGATCCACTACCTGCGCCTGTCGGTGACGGATCGCTGCGACCTGCGCTGCCAGTACTGCATGCCGGAGGGCTTTTCCGACTTCGAGGAACCCGAGGACTGGCTGAGCTTCGAGGAGATCACCCGCGTGGTGCGGGCCTTTGCCGAACTCGGCACGCACCGCATCCGCATCACCGGCGGCGAGCCGCTGGTGCGCAAGGGGATCCCCGAACTGGTGGAAGGCCTGGCAGCCCTGCCCGGCATCGATGATCTCTCCCTGTCCACCAACGCCACGCGCCTGCGCAAGCTCGCCGGGCCGCTGCACGCCGCCGGCATCCGACGCCTCAATGTCAGCCTGGATTCCCTCGACCCCGATACCTATCGGCGCATTACGAAGGGTCGCCTGGACAAGGTGCTCGACGGCCTCATGGCGGCGAAGGCGGCGGGCTTCGCGCCCATCAAGATCAACATGGTGGTCATGAAGGGGATCAATGACCACGAGGCCGAGGCCATGGTGGAATTCTGCATGGAGCACGGCTTCACCCTGCGCTTCATCGAGACCATGCCCGTGGGCGACACCGGGCGCGAAGCCAGCGCGCAGTACATCGGCCTCGATGTCATTCGCGCGCGCCTCGCCGAGCGCTACACGCTTACCGACGGCCACCTCTCCGGCGGCGGCCCGGCGCGCTACGTGCGCGTCAACGACAGCCCGCTGCACATCGGCTTCATCACGCCCATGTCGCAACACTTCTGCGACACCTGCAACCGCGTTCGCCTGTCCGCCGACGGCACCCTCTACCTGTGCCTCGGCCAGGACGACCACTACGCCCTGCGTCCCCTGCTGCGCGCCGGCATCGGCGACGCCGAGCTGCGCGAACACATCGCCCACGCCATCTCGCTGAAGCCGGAACGCCACGAGTTCCGCGAGGCCCCCGGCAAGGTGGTGCGTTTCATGTCCATGACCGGCGGCTGAGCCGGCCGGGGGACAGGGAATTTTTTTGCCTCCCATGGTCTAACTGGCGAACCCACAGGAAGTGAGCGCCATGACCACAACAAAGATACGGTTTTTCCCCCTTCTGTTCCTTGTGCTCGCCTTCGCCCCCGGCGGGGCCGCGCTGGCCGCCGACTTCACCACCGTCGAACAGGTGCTCGCCGCCGACACGCCACCCGACGGCGTGGTCTTCGAGATCGCCACCGCCGATGACGACGCCCTGGAGTGGGCCATCCCCATCGTGCGCCGCGAGGCCGCGCGCCTGCGCAAACAGTTTCCGCAACTGGACATCGCCCTCGTCACCCATGGCGAGGAACAGTTTGGCCTGCGGAAACAGGAGGGCGACGCCGTGCCCCGGCTACAGAACCTGGCCCGCGCGCTGGTGGAAGACGACGGCATCCAGCTCCATGTCTGCGGCACCTTCGCCGGCTGGCGCGGCCTCAGCGAGGAAGACTTCCCCGACTTCATCGACGTCGCCGCCGCCGGCCCGGCCCAGGTCAACATGTACCGGGAGCTGGGCTTCGTCGTCATACTGGTGCGTCAGGACGATGACGATGAATATGATATGTAGGAAAACCCGGGACAGACCACGTTTTTCTGTCTGCTACCTGCAGTCTCCCAGGCGCCGACCACTAAGGCCGGTCACCACGGTGAGGGAACCGGCGGGGCCGTTCATCACCATCTCCATGCTGCCCTGCATGCTGTCACCGTTGAACTCCATGTGACCGCTGCCGTTTGCCTTGCCGTTGGGCGTATCGCAGGTCATGGTCCATTCCAGGCGATTACCGCGCGCCCCGTTGCTCCTGACCTTGCAACCCTGCGCATTGGCCGTCTGCGGCACCATGTTCTCCGCAGAGAGGCACTCCTGCTGTGTCTGGGGCGGGACGGCCGTGGGCATGCCGGTAATACTGACTGTCATGGTGATTTGCCACAGGCCGGTACGGATCTCCGCCGCGGCCACGCCACTCGTCATCACAAGAGCCAGTATCAGAAGTAAACTCCATCGCATTGGGGACACTCTCCCTGGTTACGTTTTCCAGTATATCGTCAGCCAATCTTAGCGGAAAAACCGGGACAGTCCGCGTTTTTCTGCCGAGAAAACGTGGTCTGTCTCTGTATCCTCTCCTTATAGGAACAGGTACAGCAGGCCAAAGATGGCCGCCATGAAAGCCAGTACCATGGCCATGGCCAGAATCATTTTGATCACAAAGGCAAGAAGATCGATGAAAATGGCACCGGCGGCCGCGCCCCCCATGGCGCCCATGAGCAGGAGCCCGCCTTGCGCCCCTTTGACCCCCGCGACCGTCAGGCCCACGACCGCGCCGATGATGGCGAGAACGACTTTGCTTCGCCGCGGGAGGCGCGCAAACAGCGCATCCACACGTTCCGACATGGCATCGAGCCATTCATCGAACGCACCCGCCGAGCTGCCGGTGCCTCCCGACGACGATGAGGTCTGTATACCATTCCGCCTGCGGCGGTTCTCGTCCTCGCTTTTCTGGATGGCCTTCTCTTGCTCGCGGCGCCGCTCGGCTTCCTGGTAGCCCAGGTGGCTATAGAGATCATCACCGCCAAAGCCCGCCATGCCTTTGGCGAAATTGTGTGCATCGTTTTCGTCCATCGTGACTCCCCCTTCACTTGCCAGTCTATGTGCCCCCCTCCCGGAACCTATAGCCCATACAACATGCGAATGCCAAGGGCCAGCAGGAAAATGGCGAAAAGGCGCTTGAGTACCGGCACCGGCAGGCGGTGAGCGAGGCGTGCACCCAGGGGCGCAAAGAGGATGCTGGTGGCGGCAATACCGAGCAGCGCCGGCAGGTGGACGAAGCCCGCGCTATACGGCGGCAGTCCGGGCAGCTGCCAGCCGCGCATCACGAAACCCGCCGCACCGGCCACGGCGATGGGCAGCCCGCAGGCGGCGGAGGTGGCCACCGCATTGCGCATGGGTGTGCCGCGCCACACCAGCCACGGCACGCTCAACGTGCCACCGCCGATCCCCACCAGCGCCGAGACGGCGCCAATGACCGTGCCGGCAAGGCCGTGCTCCCAGGCCGATCCGGCCACAGCTCCCGGGGAGGCGGGGGCGCGCGGCTTCATCCCGAAGGCCAGTTGCAGGGCCACGCCGATCTCGAACAGGGCGAAGAACAGGCGCAGGCCGTCGGTGGCGAAGAAGCCCGCCAGCCAGGCCCCCAGCAGGGCGCCGACGATGATCCCCGGCGTCAACTGCCAGAACACCGGCCAGCGTACGGCGCCGTGGCGGTGATGGGCGCGCACCGAGGAGAGGGAGGTAAAGACGATGGTGGCCAGAGAGGTGCCCACCGCCAGATGCATGAGCACGCCCGCATCGAAACCCGCGCGGCTGAACAGGAAGGCCAGTACCGGGACGATGAGGAGCCCGCCGCCCACCCCCAGCAGGCCGGCAATGACACCGGCAAAGGCCCCGGTCACAAGGTAGGCAAGCAGCTCCATCGGTGCAGTGTAGGGCCGATGAGGCCGCTGGAACAAGCCATCCGGCGGCGATCAGCGCCACAGGCTGAGCAGCTTGCTGACGACGAAGACCAGGCTGGTGAACAGGCCGAGCCACGGCACCCAGGCGGGAAAGATGCGCGCACCCAGGGCAACGGGATCGCGGCGCTTGATGCGGATCAGCGACAGGTTGATGAAGATATAGACGATGAGAATGATGAAACTGGTGGTGTCGGCCAGGGCACGCAGGCCCAGCGGCAGTGCGGCGGCGAGGATCAACACTGACGTCAGCGCGGTCGCCACCATGGGCGTGCGCCGCCCGGGATGGATATAGCTCAGCGCGGCAGGCAGCCAGCCCCGGCGGCTGATGCCATAGAGGATACGGCTGGCCATGATCATCTGGATCAGCGCGCCGTTGATCACCGCGAACAGACTGATGAGCGTGATCAGCCAGGGGTCGCGTCCCGTACCCTGCTCGTAGAGGACCGCCATGGGAGCGGCGCTCTTCACCAGTTCCTCCGGGGGGTGGGCGAGGACGGCGCTGAGGGCGACGAGGAAATAGAGCAGCGCGGAGACCACGATGGCGATGATGATGGCGCGTGGCAGGTTGCGTGGCGCATCCTTCACTTCCTCGGCGACATTGACCATGTCCTCAAAACCGATGAAGGCATAGAAGGCCACGAAGGCGGCGATGAAGATCCCGTGCCAGACGTCGAGGTCGGGCGGCGGAACCAGTTCCCGCCAGCGAGTCTCCAGATCGGCCAGCGCACCGCCGTTGACGAAAATGATCAACACCAGCCCGCCGAGCTCGATGACGGTCATGATGCTGGCCACCGTGACCGATTCGCGGATCCCCCACAGGGCAAGACCACCGAGCAACAGGATCGCCGTCACCATGATGGGCACGCGCCCGAGGTACCAGGCATCGGCGACGAACTGGGGCGAGCTCAGCAGTATGGCGAGTTTCTGCACGTAGCCGACGAAGGCATTGGCCAGCGTCGCGGAGGACACCACCCCGGCGAAGACGATGAGCAGCCCCACGGTGGTGGACAGGGGCGGCCAGCCCAGGCCCTGTTGCACGTAGACCGCCTCACCCGCGCTCCGGGGGTAACGCGAGGACAGCTCGGCATAACTCAGGCCGGTGAAGGCGGCGATCACCGCGGCGATGACGAAGGCCAGTGGCGCGTACATGCCGGCGCTGCCCGCTACCTCGCCGATGAGGGAATAGATCCCGGCGCCGAGGATGGTGCCGAGGCCATAGAAGACCGTCAGGGGCAGGGACAGGCTGCGCCGCAGGGTGGGCGGTTCAACAGACGAGATCGGCTTGGCCACCACGACAGTCTATGCTGCCTGGCGCAGGCCTTACTTGATCCAGATCGTCTTGATGTTGACGAACTCGTGGATGCCGTGATGCGAGAGCTCGCGTCCGTAACCCGAGTTCTTGACGCCGCCGAAGGGCAGGCGGGGATCACTCTTGACCATGCCGTTGACGAAACAGGCGCCGGACTGGAGTCGCCGCGCGAAGGACTCGCCGCGCTTGTCGTCGGTGGTCCACACGCTGCCGCCCAGCCCGAAGGGGGAATCGTTGGCGATGCGCAGGGCATCGGCCTCGTCGCGCGCGCGAATGACGATGGCCACCGGGCCAAAGAGTTCCTCGCTGTAGGCACGCATGCCGGGGCTGACACGGTCGAGGATGGAGGGCTGGTAGAAAGCGCCATTACCTTCCCCCGGCGCACAACCGGTGACGGCCACCGCGCCAGCGGAGACGGAGTCGCTCACCTGCTGGTGCAACTCGTCGCGCAGGTCGCTGCGCGCCATGGGCGCCAGCGTGGTATCGGGATCCGTGGGATCGCCCATCTTCAGGGCCTCGACGCCGGCCTTGAAGCGCGCGACGAAGTCCTCGGCAATGGCATCGACGACGATGAAACGCTTGGCGGCAATGCAACTCTGGCCGGCGTTGAGGAAACGTGATGCCACGGCATTGTTGACGGCGAGATCGAGATCGGCATCCTCCAGCACCACGAAGGCATCCGAGCCGCCCAGCTCCAGCACCGACTTCTTGACGCAGGCGCCGGCGGTAGCGGCCACCTGGCGGCCGGCCGGTTCGCTACCGGTCAGCGTCACGGCATGCACACGCGGATCCTCGATGACGGCTTTCACCTTGCCGGCACGGATCATCAGGGTGCGGAACACGCCCTGGGGAAAGCCCGCCTCGTGGAAGACCTCTTCGATGGCCAGCGCGCACTCGGGGACGTTGGAGGCGTGCTTGAGCACGCCGGTGTTGCCCGCCACCAGCCCGGGCGCGGCGAAACGGAACACCTGCCAGAAGGGAAAGTTCCACGGCATCACCGCCAGCACCGTACCCAGCGGCTGGTAGGCGACGAAACTGCGCCCCGCGTCGCTCTCGATGATCTCGTCGGCGAGAAAGGCGGCACCGTTGTCGGCATAGTAGTCACACACCAGGGCGCACTTCTCCACCTCGGCGACCGCCTCGCGGGTGAGCTTGCCCATCTCGCGGGTGATGAGGCCGGCATAGTGATCCTTGCGATCGCGCAGGACCTGCGCCGCCCGGCGCATGAGCGCACAGCGCTCCTCGATGGGCGTGGCGGCCCATGCCGGCGTGGCGGCGGCCACCTCGGCCAGCGCCGCGTCCAGGGTTTGATCATCCCAGTCGGGGAATTCTGCGAGGGTTTCGCCACTGGCGGGGTTGACGACGACAAAGCTCATGTAGATTCCTTCTTCATTATGAGGTGATGCCCTACAGTATAGACGCTTGAAGGTAAAAGTGGTTCCCGCAGCCATTACCGCGCCCGTCGTGATGGTATGGGCTCGTGCACCATCCGGGCGCAGTGGGTAAGATAGCGTGATGAAGATCTTCCAGGTAGGTGGCAGCATACGCGACGAGCTGCTCGGTCTGCCGGTCAAGGACCGGGACTGGGTCGTGGTGGGCGCCACGCCCGAGGAGATGCGGGCCGCCGGCTACAGGCAGGTGGGGGCCGATTTCCCCGTCTTTCTGCATCCCGACAGTCATGAGGAATACGCGCTGGCGCGCACCGAGCGCAAGACCGGCCCCGGCTACACCGGTTTTGCCTTCCACGCCGCGCCGGATGTGAGCCTGGAAGACGACCTGCGCCGCCGCGACCTCACCATCAATGCCATGGCGCGTGATGCCGACGGCAGGCTCATCGATCCCTGGGGCGGCAAGGCCGATCTCGAGGCACGCCTGCTGCGCCATGTCTCGCCCGCCTTCACGGAGGATCCGGTGCGCATCCTGCGCGTGGCGCGCTTCGCCGCGCGTTTCGCGCCGCAGGGCTTTACCATCGCCGACGAGACCCTGGTGCTGATGCGCGAGATGGTGGACAACGGCGAGGTTGACGCGCTGGTGGCCGAGCGCGTATGGACCGAAACGGCGCGTGCCCTGGGCGAAGCGGCGCCGGCGGTATTCTTCGAGGTGCTGCGCAAGTGCGGCGCACTGGCGCGTATCTTCCCGGAGATCGATCGCCTTTTCGGCGTGCCGCAGCCGGCAGAGCACCACCCGGAGATCGATACCGGCATCCATACCCTGATGGTGCTCACCCAGGCGGCGCGCCTGAGCGACGACACCCGCGTGCGCTTCGCCGCGCTGGTCCATGACCTCGGCAAGGGCACCACGCCGAAGGCGGAGTGGCCGAAACACATTGGACACGAAGAACGCGGCGTTCCGCTGGTCAGGGAGCTGTGCGCGCGTCTCAGGACGCCGCGCGACTACCGCGAGCTTGCCGTGCACGTGACACGCTACCACCTGCACTACCACCGCGCCGGGGAACTGCGCCCGGATACCTTCCTCAAGGTGCTCGATGCGCTGGACGCCTTCCGTCGCCCCGAACGCTTCCGGCAGTGGCTACTCGCCTGCGAGGCCGACTCGCGCGGCCGCCCGGGTTACGAAGACCGCGAGCCGGTCAACACGCGGATCTGGCAGCACGCCTTCGACGCCGCAATGGCCATCGACGCAAGCATGCTCGTCGAACAGGGACTGGAAGGCCAGGCCATCGGCGAGGAACTGCGGCGGCGGCGGATGGCGGCGATAAAAGAAGTGGCGAGGAGCGAGGCGCGAGGGACCTGAGTTTCACGGCTTGGTGTTTAACCACGGGGGGCACGGGGCACACGGGTAAAGATTTTTTCAGTCCCGTAGCCCGGATGCAGACCAGGGGCCGAAATCCGGGAAGATGTCTTTCGACGTAAACCCCGGATTCCGCTTCGCTTCATCCGGGCTACCTGCTAAACACCCCCATCCCAACCTTCCCCCACAGGGGGAAGGCGGTGTTTTTACCGGACACCTCAGCTGGCGTTGTCTCCGTGTCCTCTGTGCTCTCTGTGGTTAATTGTCTATCACGGTACCGTGGCGATGAGGATGGCACGGCGCGGCGCGGGATGGCCTTCGATGGTGCGGGCGGGATCGCCGGGGTCGAGGAAGTCGGCCAGGGACTTGAAGCGCATCCAGTCGGTGCTGCGCTGTTCCTCGACGGTGGTGGGACTGACGTCCACCACGCGCAGGTTTTCATAGCCGCAGCGGCGCATCCAGTTCTCCAGCTCCGCCACCGTGGGAATGAACCAGACGTTGCGCATGGCGGCATAGCGGCCCTCGGGGACCAGAACCTCGCCGCGCCCGCCCTCGATGACCAGGGTCTCCAGCACCAGCTCGCCCCCGGGGACCAGGCAGTCGGCCAGTTCCAGCAGGTGGTCCATGGGGGAGCGGCGATGGTAGAGCACGCCCATGGAGAACACGGTGTCGAAGGCGGCAAGCTTCGCGGGCAACGCGTCGCTGGCGAGGGGCAGCACGCTGACGCGCGGATCACGGATGAAGTGTTGCAGGGCCTGGAACTGCATGACGTAGAGGAGCGTCGGGTCGATCCCGATGATCCGCGCCGCGCCGGCGCCCGCCATGCGCCAGCAGTGATAGCCGCTGCCGCAACCGACATCGAGCACCCGTCGGCCGGCCAGCGGCGCAATGTGCTCCCGCAGGCGTTGCCATTTCCAGTCGGAGCGCCACTCGGTGTCGACGTAGAGACCGAACAGATCGAAAGGTCCCTTGCGCCAGGGATGCAGTTCCCGCAGGGCGGCTTCCAGGGCGCTGCGCTGTTGCGTGCTCATATCCGCGGGCAGGCCGACGCGCACCGCATCACGGTCCAGCTCGATGCAGGACGGCGTGATAGCAGGCAGGCTCGCCAGCGCCGCGCGCCAGCGCGGCAGATCACCGTGCCCCGCATCGGCAAGCGCCTGTTCACCCCGGGCCACCAGGGCATCGAGGCGCGCATCGAGACTGCCGTGGTCCACCGCCATGGGCATTTCAGCTACTCAGTCCGCGCGGCGGGCCAGCAGGGAGACGAAGTTGAAACAGCGGAACCAGGCGTGGATGTCGCTGAAGCCGGCCGCCTCGAGACGCGCGACATGTTGTTCGAGGGTGTCGGGTATGAGAACCCGCTCCAGCGCGCTGCGCTTGCGGGCGATCTCCAGCTCGCTGTAGCCGTTGGCGGCCTTGAAGGCGGCGTGCATTTTCTCGTTGAAGGCCTGCTCGGCGGGATCCTCGCTGTGGATCTTTTCCGACAGCAGCAGGGCCCCGCCGGGGACGAGACCGTCGTGGATACCCCGCAGCAGCGCCCCGCGCGCCTCGCGGGCGACAAATTGCAGGGTAAGGTTCATCACCACGAAGCTGGCATCGCTGATCACCGTCTCCTCGATGTTGGCGCATTGCACTTCCACGCGCTCCCCGTGCGTCTCGCGCTGCATGATGGCACGGCAACGCGCCACCATGGCCGGCGAGTTGTCCACGGCGATGAAGTTTACTGCCGCAGAGGTGCGACGCAACATGGACAGGGTCGAGGCGCCGAGGGAACAACCGAGATCGTAGATCCGGGTCCCGGCGCGGGCGTACTGATCGGCCAGCAGGCCGGTCAGCGCGACGATGTGTTCATAACCGGGCACCGAGCGGCGCACCATGTCGGGAAAGACATCGGCGACCCGCTCGTCGAAGACGAAGTCCACCAGGTCCTCGCGGGGAGCCTGGAAGAGATCGTCACGCTTGCCGGACCCGGACAAAACCACCCCCTCCCGCTGATCAGTCGAGACCCGCCGGGATCATGTCTGCCCCGATGAGGTAGAACAACAGCGCGCCCAGCAGCAGACGATAGATAACGAAGGGAAACATGCCCACGCGCTCCACCAGGCGCAGGAAGTAGTGAATACAGGCATAGGCGAACACCCCCGAGAGCAGCGTGCCGATGCCGAAGGCGCGCCAGTCCACGCGCTCGGCCTCCTGTGCCAGTTCCACGGACTTGAGGCCGCCGGCGGCGAGGATGATGGGAATGGAAAGCAGGAAGGAAAAGCGCGCCGCCGCCTGACGCGACAGGCCCGCCATGAGGCCGGCGGTGATGGTAATGCCGGAACGCGAGGTCCCCGGGATCAGCGCCAGGACCTGGGCGAAACCGACGAACACCACGTCGCGCCAGCCAAGCTCGCCCTCGCTGCGCGTATTGTCGCGGCGGCGATCCGCATACCACAGGAGGAGACCGAAGACCACGGTCGCCGCGGCGATGACCAGCGGCGCGCGCAGGTAGAGTTCGACGATGTCATCGAGAAACAGGCCGGCCAGTCCCGCCGGGATGGTGGCGAAGACCACCGCCCAGGCCAGCCTGCCCTCGGCCTCCAGTTCGAGGCGCGAAAAACTCAGCACCCAGTTGACCGCCATCTGGTTGAGGTCGCGGCGAAAATAGAACACCACCGCCGCCAGGGAGCCGAGGTGCACCGCCACGTCGAAGGCCAGGCCCTGCTCCGGCCAGCCGGTGAGCACCGGCACGAGGATCAGGTGCGCGGAACTGGAGATGGGCAGAAACTCGGTGATCCCCTGCACCAGGGCGAGCACGATGATTTGCAAAAGATCCATGGCGGTTTCCTGTCAGCCGGGGCGCGCCGCGAGGGCCGCGCCGAAATCCCGGATCTGAAAGCCGGGGATGTCGCATTCACAATCACGCGCAAGGGCGATGACCTTGAACAACTCGCCCATTTCGTGGGGCAGGGTCAGGCGCTTCAGTTGCGCGGCGATCTCCAGTTGCGCGCGCGTGTCCACCGGGTTGACCGCGCTGGCCAGCTCGGTGATGCCGCTGCCGAGCAGGAAATTGGCCTGGTTGGTATAACCCGCCAGCTTCATGCCCGCCTCGCCGGCCGACCGCGCCACGGCGGAAAAATCCACGTGGGCGGTAATGTCCTGCAGGCCAACGAAGGCAAAGGGATCGTCATGGGCATGGTGACGGTAGTGACACATCAGGGTGCCCTGTGATCGCTGCGCATGATAGAACTCGTGGGCGGGAAAACCATAGTCAATAAGCAGTAACAGGCCGCGGGTGAGCATTCGCGCCACGCTCGCGGTCCACTGCTCGGCGGCCAGCCCCAGCTCGGAGACATAACCCTCCGCCATGGTTGCGCCGTGTTCCTGCCGCAACTGCGCGAAGCGTGCCGCCAGCTCGTCCCCGACGTCGTCCTGCTCGCGCCACGCGAAACGCCCTTCCTCCAGGCCCACCCCCAGGCGGCGAAACTCGCCGCGGCGCACCACAAAGCGCTCCACCGGCAGAGCATCGAGCAGTTCGTTGGCCACCACCACGCCGACGAAGTCCCCGGGCAGGCTGTCGAGCCAGGCGACGCGCTCGCGCAGCGGCGCGTCCAGCGCGGCAAGGCTCGCCTGCTGGCGCGCGCGCAATTCGGCGCTGCGCTCCAGTATATAGTAGCGTGCCGGCAGGCAGTCCTCGTCACGCCACTGGCGCAACATGTCCGCCGCCATGGCGCCGCTGCCGGCGCCCACCTCCAGCACCGCCGCCTCGGTGCCCAGCGCACGCAGGGCCGGCGCCAGCGCGCGCGCCACGCAACGCGAGAACAGGGGCGAGAGCTCAGGGGCGGTGATGAAATCCCCCGCCGCGCCGATCTTGTGGCTGCCGGCGCTGTAGTACCCCAACCCCGGGGCATAGAGCGCCAGTTCCATGAAACGGCTGAAGGGGATGACGCCGCCGGCCTGTTCGATCTCATCGGCGATGAGGGCCGCAAGCCGCGCGGAGACGGCACGGGCCTCGGCAGACGGTTCGGGCAGCTGGGCGTGGGTGGGAATGGGCGGCATGGCTGGCAGTGTCGGGATTGGCCCTGGCGCGCGCAAGTACGGTACAGTGCGTGCAAGGTTTAAGGCATTCGAGGATACCACACATGCCGACGGACAAGGTCGTACTCATTACCGGCGCCGCCCACCGCCTCGGTGCCGCCACGGCGCGTCACCTGCACGCGGCGGGCATGCGCGTCGTGCTCCACTACCGGCACTCGGCCGCGGCGGCCGAGGCCCTCAGGGACGAACTGGAAGGTGTTCGGCCCGACAGCGTCGCGCTGGTGGCAGGCGATCTGCTCGAGGTGGAACGCCTGCCGGACATCGTCGCCGAGAGCACCGCCGCCTGGGGCCGGCTGGACGTGCTCGTCAACAACGCCTCCACCTTCTATCCCACACCCTTCGGCTCGGTGACGCTGTCACAGTGGGAGGAACTCATGGGCGCCAACCTGCGCGCACCCTTCTTCCTCGCCCAGGCGGCGGCGGGGGAACTCACGCGCCGCGAAGGCTGCATCATCAACATCGTGGACATCCACGCCGACCGGCCGCTCAAGGACTACCCGGTCTACAGTATGACCAAGGCCGGGCTGGTGATGCTCACCCGCTCGCTGGCGCGGGAGATGGGCCCGGCGGTGCGCGTCAATGCCATCGCCCCCGGCGCCATCCTGTGGCCGGAAAACATGGACGAGTCCACCCGGCAGCAGATCATCGAGCGCACCGCGCTCAAGCGCACCGGCCAGCCGCAGGACATCGCCGATGCCGCCCTCTACCTCATCGACAAGGCCGACTACATGAGCGGCCAGGTGCTCACCGTGGACGGCGGGCGCACACTGGGGAACTAAATACGTGTTCCGAATTCCACTACAGTTTACAGACGTCGAACGCTCTCCGAGGCGGCGTTTACGGACCGTCAGCCGCAGGGAAGCGGCTGTCGAGCGTACAGGGACGTATGTACCGCGTGTCCGTAAACGCCGCCCCGGAGAGAGACAGGCAGACGGTGCAATCCGCTTATTCTCAGGTGATCGGGGATTCGGAACACGTATTTAGTGTCGCGAGAGGGCAGGAGAAGGTGAGACCGGAGGTCGAGAAGCTGGCCTGGGCCACGCCCGGAGCGACTGCGGCTGTCGAGCGTACAGGGACGTATGTACCGCGTGTCCGTAAACGCCGCCCCGGAGAGAGACAGGCAGACGGTGCAATCCGGTTATTCTCGGTTGATCGGGATTCGGAACACGTATTTAGAATCAGTAGCGAAGTACGAGGGCGGCGGATCTGATCCCCGCCCCCTGTCCCCCGCCCTGAGGGCGGGGGGACCGATATTTCAAGAACCGCGCCGTCATCACCGCTGTCCTTCTGCCCCAGGGCTGACCACGGCCGGGGGTAGAGATGCTTTGCCGTTACCTGGATCGAGGTACCCTCGCCACTCGCACCTCGCTACCGCCTTTAACACCCCGTGTCGTCGGCGGCGTAGTCGTCGTCGCTCCAGTCGAAGTCGATACACCACAGTGCCTGCTCGCCGGTGTCCAGTTCGGCGCGCATCTGCGCAAGGGGCTTTCCCGTCACGGGGTGGACGAGATCGGCGGCCAGGTCGGCCAGCGGGAACAACACGTGGGCGTGGTGGGTGATCTCCTCGCGCGGCAGGGCGACACCGCCGTGTTCGCCGACGAGATCGTCGTAGAGCAGCAGGTCGAGATCCAGGGTGCGTGATGAAAACCGCGGGCCGCCGCGCTCGCGGCCGTAGCGGTCCTCGATGGCATGCAGCACGGCATTGACCTCGGAGACCGGCATGTCGGTGTCCACGCCGGCGACGAGATTGTAGAAGTTGTCGCCCGCGAAGCCCACCGCGCGGCTTTCGTACACCGGCGAGAGCAGCACGAAGCCGAAGGCCTCGCGCAGGGCGCCCACGCCCTCGCGGATGCGCCGCGCCGGCTCGATGTTGGAACCGATACTTATATATACCTGCGCCACGGCTCAGTCCGGCCGCGGGCGTTCGATGAGCACGCCCACGTCGCGCGCGCCACGCACCGCGCCCTGCTTGTTGACCCGCAGGCGCACCCAGGGCACGCCGAACTCGCCGAGAATGATCTCGGTGATGCGCTCGGCCAGGGTCTCCACCAGCTGGAACTCGCTCTCCTCGACGAAGGCGATGATGCGCTTGGCGACGGCCTTGTAGTCGAGGGTGTCCGCGATGTCGTCGCTGGCCGCGGCGCGCCCGATATCGGTGGCCATCTCGATGTCGAGGCTCACGGTCTGCCTGACGCGGCGCTCCCAGTCGAAGATGCCGATGATGGTGTCGATGCGCAGGTCGTTGAGGTAGATGATGTCCATCGGCATAAGGTACTCGGGAGCGGGGCGGCGGAACAAGAAAAAATTACCGCCGCCACACAACCTTTTACAGCCGCGCGGCGATCTTGTACCTTCTCGCCATGGACTATCTCAACTACGCCCTGCCGGTGGCCGCCTACCTGTTCGGCTCCATCTCCGCCGCCATCCTGGTGTGCCGGCTCATGGGCCTGCCCGACCCGCGCGGGGAGGGCTCCGGCAATCCCGGCGCCACCAACGTGTTGCGCATCGGCGGCAGGAAGGCCGCCGCCATCACCCTCCTTGGCGACATGCTCAAGGGCCTGCTGCCGGTGCTGGCCGCGCGCCTGCTGGGTCTCGACGATCCGTGGCTGGGGCTGACCGCCGCGGCGGCCTTCCTCGGCCACCTCTACCCGGTATTCTTCGGCTTCCAGGGAGGCAAGGGCGTGGCCACCATGCTCGGCACCCTCGTGCCCCTGTGCTGGCCCGCGGGCCTGGCCACGCCGTTCACCTGGCTGGTGATGGCGAAGCTGTTCCGCATCTCCTCCCTGTCGGCGCTCATCGCCACGGCGCTGGCGCCGCTCTACGTGTGGCTGTTCTGCCACTCGGCCGTCCTCACCGCCTTCACCGGCGGCATGACCGTGTTGCTGTTCTGGCGTCACCGCAGCAACATCCGCAACCTGCTCGCCGGCACCGAGGGGAAGATCCGGAGCGAGTAAGGCATTGCGAGTAGCGAGTGACGAGGTATCAAGGGATCTGATCCCCGCCCCCTGTCCCCCGCCCTGAGGGCGGGGGGACCGATATCCTGATTTCGGCGGGCCGAATCACAGCGGATAACGCCCACGTTAATTTCTCCGTGTACTCCGTGCCCTCTGTGGTTAACAGGGGGGCGACAATTCCTCCAGCCCCCACCTTGGGCGGGCGTTGAAGGCCAGCGGCTCGCTGGCGCCGACGCGCAGGCGTTGCCAGCCGGCGTAGGCGATCATGGCGCCGTTGTCGGTGCAGAAGGCCGGGCGCGGGTAGTACACCGCCGCGCCAAGGCGCGCCACTTCCGCTTCCAGCCGCCCACGCAGGCGCCGGTTGGCGCTCACCCCGCCGGCCACCACCAGCCGGCGCAGGCCGGTCTCGTCCAGCGCGCGACGGCACTTGATGGCCAGGGTCTCCACCACCGCCGTCTCGAAGGCCAGGGCGATGTCGGCGGCCAGTTGCCCGCGCTCTGCGTCGCCGGCACAGCGCGCCTCCTCTTCGCGCAGGGTGTTCATGGTGTAGGTCTTGAGGCCGCTGAAGCTGAAGTCCAGTCCCGGGCGGTTGACCATGGGGCGCGGGAAGTCGAAGCGCCCGGGCCGGCCCTGCTCGGCGAGTTTCGCCACCGCCGGCCCGCCGGGATAGCCCAGCCCCAGCAGCTTGGCGGTCTTGTCGAAGGCCTCGCCGGCGGCGTCGTCCAGCGACTCGCCCAGCAGGCGGTAGCGCCCCACGCCGGCGACTTCCACCAGCTGGGTGTGACCGCCGGAGACCAGCAGGGCGACGAAGGGGAATTCGGGTGCCGGATCCTCCAGCATGGGGGCAAGCAGGTGGCCCTCCATGTGGTGCACGCCCACACCGGGCACGCCCCAGGCGAAGGCCAGGCTGCGCCCCAGCGCCGCGCCCACCAGCAGGGCACCCACCAGCCCGGGGCCGGCGGTCCAGGCCACGCCGTCGATGTCCGCCGCCCCGATGCCCGCCTCGTCGAGTACCTGGCGCAGCAGGGGCAGGGCCTTTTGCACGTGGTCGCGGGAGGCCAGCTCGGGCACCACGCCGCCGTAGTCGGCATGCAGGGCCACCTGGCTGTGCAGGGCGTCGGCCAGCAGGCCGCGCTCGCTGTCATAGAGGGCGAGCCCGGTCTCGTCGCATGAGGTCTCGATGCCGAGGACGATCATGCCCCGCCCCCCGGCGCCCGGCGACGCCCCGGGGAGCAGAATTGGCCGGTAAAACAGGGGCCTGGCGCGCCGCCCGGGGCCACAAACCACTGCCGCCGGCTTTGCAATCCCCCCGTCGCGGGGGTAGAATGCGCGGCTCTCGAAACATTTGACTTCAAATCTGGTGAGGTAACCGTATCCATGCCTTCGGTTCGCGTTAAAGAAAACGAGCCCTTCGACGTCGCCCTGCGACGTTTCAAGCGTTCCTGTGAAAAAGCCGGCATTCTGTCGGAAGCACGTCGTCGTGAATTCTACGAGAAACCCACCGCCGTGCGTAAGCGGAAACTGGCCGCCGCCGTCAAACGCCACCAGAAGAAGCTCAACCGCGAGCTGGCCAAGCGCCGCCGTCTGTACTGATGATCCCGCCCACCGGGGCGTCGCGCCCCGGCCGCACCCACCCCGCGTCATGAGCGAACTCAAGGACCGCATCCTCGAAGATACCAGGGACGCCATGCGCGCCCGGGACAAGGCCCGGCTCGGCGTCCTGCGCCTCATCACCGCCGCCATCAAGCAGAAGGAAGTGGACGAGCGTACCGAGCTCGACGATGCCGCCGTGCTGGCGGTGCTGGAGAAGATGGTCAAGCAGCGCCGCGACTCCATCGCCCAGTACGAAAAGGCCGGCCGCGACGACCTGCGCGAGGTGGAGGAATTCGAACTCGGCATCATCCAGACCTACCTGCCCGCGCCGCTCTCTGCCGAGGAGATCGACGCCCTCATCGACGCCGCCATCGCCGAGACCGGCGCCGCCAGCATGAAGGACATGGGCCGGCTCATGGGCATCCTCAAGCCCAGACTGGCCGGGCGCGCCGACATGGGCCAGGTCAGCCAGGCCATCAAGCAACGCCTGTCCGGCTGACAGATTCGAGACGTGTTCCACCTCGTGGTTGGCGCCGCGTAACTCGCCGCTCGGGACGGGTGCGCCTGCGCTACAATGCGTAGCCATGGCGAAGCGCATCCCCCAGGACTTCATCGACGAGCTCATGAACCGCGTCGATATCGTCGAGGTCATCGACACCCGGGTGCCGCTGAAGAAGGCCGGCCGCGAGTACCAGGCCTGCTGCCCCTTCCACAACGAAAAGACCCCCTCCTTCACCGTCTCGCCGGCCAAGCAGTTCTACCACTGCTTCGGTTGCGGCGCCCACGGCACGGCGCTGGGCTTCCTGATGGAATACGAGCACCTGTCCTTCCCCGAGGCGGTGGAGGCCCTGGCCCACACCGTCGGGCTGGAGGTCCCGCGCCAGGACGACGGGCGCGGGCCGCGGCCGGCGAAGCAGGGCGAGGACCTCTACGCGCTCATGGGCCGCTGCGACGAGTTCTACCGCCAGCAATTGCGCCAGCACCCGGCGGCCGGGCGGGCGGTGGACTACCTCAAGGCCCGCGGCGTGAGCGGCGAGATCGCCGCCGAGTACGGC
Organism: Chromatiales bacterium; assembly: GCA_027005735.1. Classification (GTDB taxonomy): domain Bacteria; phylum Pseudomonadota; class Gammaproteobacteria; order CAMYNG01; family CAMYNG01; genus HyVt-448. The sequence continues at coordinate 38,335 of JALTLF010000188.1, forward strand.
ATGGGCTTCGCCCCGCCGGGCTGGGACAATCTCCTCGGGGCCATAACCGCCGGGGAGGCCCCGGCCGAGGCCCTGCGCGAGCGCCTCATCACCGCCGGCATGGTGATCCGCAAGGACGAGAAACGCTGCTACGACCGCTTCCGCGAGCGCATCATGTTTCCCATCCGCGACCGGCGCGGGCGCACCATCGCCTTCGGCGGGCGCATCATCGACGAGGGGGAACCCAAGTACCTCAACTCCCCCGAGACGCCCATCTTCCACAAGGGCCGCGAGCTCTACGGGCTCTACGAGGCCACCCGCGCCCTGCGCAAGATCGAACGCCTGCTGGTGGTGGAGGGCTACATGGACGTGGTGGCCCTGGCCCAGTTCGGGGTGCGCTACGCCGTGGCCACGCTGGGCACCGCCACCACCCGCGAGCACCTCACCCGCCTGTTCCGCCTCACCCCCGAGGTGGTGTTCTGCTTCGACGGCGACCGCGCCGGCCGCGACGCCGCCTGGCGGGCGCTGCAGAACGCCCTGCCGGTGATGCAGGAGGGCTTCGAGATCCGCTTCCTGTTCCTGCCCGAGGGCGAGGATCCGGACAGCTATATCCGCCACGAGGGCCGCGAGGCCTTCGAGACCGCGGTGGGCGAGGCCCGCCCCCTGTCGGAATACTTCTTCGACCACCTCCAGGCCGGCCTGGACATGGACAGCCTGGAGGGCCGCGGCCGGCTGGTGAAGCTGGCCCGGCCCCTGCTCCAGCAACTGCCCGAGGGCGTCTTTCGGCAGATGATGGTGGATCGCCTGGCCCGCCTCAGCGGCACGGCGGCGGCGGGCCTGCTCACCGGCGCCGGTAGCCGCCCGCAGACCCGCCCCGAGGGGCGCGCGCCAGGGGCGCGGCGCGCCGCCTCCCATGCCGGGCCGGCGCCCGGCGCCGGCCCCCGTACGCCCGTGCGTGCCGCCATTCAGGCCCTGCTCGCCCGACCGGAACTGGCCGCCCGGGCAGGCGATCCCGCCCGCTTCGCCCACCTGGACATCGCCGGCGTCCCGCTGCTGGTGTCCCTGCTGGAGACCCTGCAGGGGAACCCCGAACTCTCCCCCGGTGCGTTACTGGAGAGGTACCGGGACGACCCCCATGCCCGCCACCTGAGCCGCCTGCTGGAGGCGGCCACGCCGCTGGGCGAGGCGGAGCTGGAGGCCGACTTTCTCGGCTCCCTGGGGTGGCTGGAGAACGAGGAGCTGAAGCGCCTGCAGGAGCGCCTGCTGGCGCGGGGTGAACACCAGCTGACCCCGGCGCTGCTGAAGTTGTGCAAACCGGTGGATAGTCTAAGCTCAGAGGAAAAAGCCGCCCTGAAACAGTTGTTTAACGAGCAGGCGGGCTGAGGCCGGAGCACTTTTTGGCCGGCAAAACTGGCAAAAATATTAGAATAAGCTAATATTTGGGCGCCCCCGGCCGCTAATGGGGGACCTTGAAAGTGCCTGTTTTTAACCACATTTTGGTCATGGGGATACCGCCGGGCAGGCCGGCGGCGGAAGTACAGGGTGTGTCACCACAGCATGTCACCGACCCGGCAGGCGCGGCGCGAGCGCGGATGGCCAATGGCCAAAAAGGCCGTTTTGGTATAGAATTCCGAGGTTTTACGCGTCCATTTTTTACCATTTTTCACGGTCTTACGAACTGACGAGATATTTTCATTGAGCAAATTCATGGATCAGCAGCAGCAACACCAGTCCCGCTTGAAGTCACTCATTGCCAAGGGCAAGGAACAGGGCTACCTGACCTATGCCGAGGTCAATGATCACCTGCCCAACGACATCGTCGATCCCGAGCAGATCGAGGACATCATCGGCATGATCAACGACATGGGGATCACCGTGCATGAGACGGCCCCCGACAGCGACGCCCTGCTGATGACCGATGCCTCGGTGGACGAGGTCGCCGCCGAAGAGGCCGCCGCCGCGCTGGCCTCGGTGGACAGCGAGTTCGGCCGCACCACCGATCCGGTACGCATGTACATGCGCGAGATGGGCGCCGTGGAACTGCTCACCCGCGAGGGCGAGATCGAGATCGCCAAGCGCATCGAGGACGGCCTCGGCCAGGTGCTCTCCGCGCTGGCCGCCTATCCGCCCACCTGTGCCGAGATCATCCGGCTCGCCGATCTCTTCGAGAAAGAAGAGATGCGCCTGACCGACATTCTCACCGGCTTCATCGATCCCGATGCCCCCGACGAGATCCCCAAACCCATGACCCCCGAGGCCAAGCAGGCCGCGGCGGAGAATGACGAGGAAGAGGCCGAGGTGGACACCGGCCCGGATCCGGAGGAGGCCCGCGCGCGCTTTGCCGCCATCCGCAAGCTCTACAAGCGCTGGATGAACAGCATCAAGAAGCACGGCTACGACGACAAGAAGTCGCACAAGATCCGCCAGCAGGTGGTGGACCAGATCCGCGAGCTGAAGCTCACGCCCAAGCTGGTGGATCGCCTGGTGGAGAGCATGCGCGACCTCGTCGACCGCATTCGCGGTTACGAGCGTATCATCATGGACATCTGCGTGCGCAAGGCGCACATGCCGCGCAAGGAATTCATCACCAGTTTCCCCGACAACGAGACCAGCAAGGACTGGCTGCGCGCCCAGATCAAGTCCGGCGAGAAGTGGTCGAGCGTACTGGAACAGTACCAGGACGAGATCGAGCGCGCCCAGTCGAAGCTCATCGCCATCGAGGAAGAGTGCTCCATGCTCATCCCCGACATCAAGGACATCAACCGCAAGATGTCCATCGGCGAGGCCAAGGCGCGTCGCGCCAAGAAGGAGATGGTGGAGGCCAACCTGCGCCTGGTGATTTCCATCGCCAAGAAATACACCAACCGCGGCCTGCAGTTCCTCGACCTCATCCAGGAAGGCAACATCGGCCTGATGAAGGCGGTGGACAAGTTCGAATACCGTCGCGGTTACAAGTTCTCCACCTACGCCACCTGGTGGATCCGCCAGGCCATCACGCGCTCCATCGCCGACCAGGCGCGCACCATCCGCATCCCGGTGCACATGATCGAGACCATCAACAAGCTCAATCGTATTTCGCGCCAGATGCTGCAGGAGATGGGCCGCGAGCCCACGCCCGAGGAACTGGCCGAGCGCATGGAAATGCCGGAGGACAAGGTGCGCAAGGTGATGAAGATCGCCAAGGAACCCATCTCCATGGAGACGCCCATCGGCGACGACGAGGATTCGCACCTCGGCGATTTCATCGAGGATCAGAACGTGCTCTCGCCGGTGGACTCGGCAACCTCCTCGGGGCTTGGCGAGACCACGCAAAAGGTACTCGAAGGACTCACCGCGCGCGAGGCCAAGGTACTGCGCATGCGCTTCGGTATCGACATGAACACCGACCACACCCTTGAAGAGGTGGGCAAGCAGTTCGACGTCACCCGCGAGCGTATCCGCCAGATCGAAGCCAAGGCCCTGCGCAAGCTGCGCCACCCCAGCCGCTCCGATCAACTGCGCAGCTTTCTCGAACTGGACTAAGCTGAGTTGCACGCGCCGGGAAGCAGGGCTATGCTTCCCGGCGCATATCGAGCGGCTGGCTGCCAGCCGCGAATTTGTACCGGGCCTGTAGCTCAGTTGGTTAGAGCAGGGGACTCATCAAAATGGTGCGTTCATGTCGAAAGACATGAAATGAACGGGATGAATTCAGGGAACCCGTAGCAACCCGGTTGGTTGCCGGCAACCCTGAGCCAAGCCGAAGGTACACCTTCGGAAGGTGCAGAGACTACCTGGGGACTGGTTATCTTACCGAGTGTCCTTAATGACAGGCTAGAGCGTCCCGCACCCAAGTAAGCCTGTTCGCATGCTTACGGGTGATGAGATAGTCCGCTCCTGATGGAAACATCGGGAATCAGTGAATCCCTTGGTCCCAGGTTCGAGTCCTGGCGGGCCCACCACTTCCCGAGACGATGTTTCCGCGTGTGCGGCCCTCTTCCCCTGCTACCGACCGGCCGGCCTGAAGCCATTCAGGGTCTCGACCAAGCTGTCGCGGTTGCGCAACTGGGGAATCGTATAGATAAAGCTTTGCCCGCCTTCGTTCGTCACGTTGCCAAGGGCCTGCCTTGCCGCCTCGGCGTAGTCCTCGCTGATGGCGATCCGCAGCCCACGGCGGTTCAGCGGGAAAGTCGCTTTCTCGATCCGGCCAA
>JALTLF010000189.1 GCA_027005735.1 Chromatiales bacterium
CCCTGCCCGGTATGCAAGCAGCCGCTGCAGTCACTCGGCGCGGCTAACCTCATCACGCCCTTCTGGGCGCGCATCCCGTCGTTCTTCGCCTATCCCTTCCAGGGGCAACCCCTGACCTTCATGATCTTCTGCGCCGTCAGTGCCGCGGTACTGATGACGCTGGGCCCCCCGGTCAGTTTTCTTGCGCTGGTCGTGTTGTTGCTGTTCTACAAGTACGCCTATGCGGTGCTGAACGATACCGCCCACGGCCACCTGCGTGCGCGTCCCCAGTTTGGCGATGCCCTGCTGACGGATCTGGAGTTGCCCCTCAAGCAGGTGGTCATTTTTCTGATCCTCGCTTACCTCAATTTCAAGGTCCACCGCCTGTTCGGGGCAGGGCCTTTCTACCTGAGCTTTGCCATCACCTATTTCCTGCTGCCGGCCTCCATCATGGTGCTGGCGGTGGAGAACAGCATGCTCAGGGCCATCAACCCCCTGATGCTCGGCATGTTCATCTATCGGGTGGGCTGGTCGTATCTCATCCTGTGGTTCTTCCTGTTCGTGCTCTCCACCGGCATGGAGGTGGCCTCCGGTTTCCTGTACGAAAACCTGCCACCCATTATCTTCTTCCTGGGTTACCTGCTGGTGAGCTTCTATTTCATCATCGTCATGTTTCACATGATGGGCTATGCCATCTATCAGCACCATGAAGAACTGGGCATGAGCATCGAGGAGACCCAGACCATGGAGTCCTTCGCGAAGCGTCACCAGGAGGTGGTGGGCGAGGGGCCGCCCGAGATGGCGGAAGTGGAGGTGTTGATCAAGGAAGGCAAGCTGCCCGAGGCGCGGGACCGGCTGCTGGCCCTGACGCGGGACTACCCGGCGGATCTCGCCGCCTGGCGCAAGCTGTTTCGTATCCTCGTCATGCTCAACGATGCGGACACCATGAGGACGGCGGCGAAACAGTTCATATCACGCCAGTTTGCCGAGAACAATATCCGCGAAGCTGCTGCCTGCTACCTGGAGGCTGCGAAGGTAGCGCCCGATTTTCGACCTGCCAGCGCCGAGCAGCGCTTCGAGCTGGCGAGCTACTTCAGCCAGGGCGTGGAACCGCGCGCCACCGTCGCCCTGCTCAACAACCTGCACGGCGACTTCCCCATGTTCGAGCGTATCCCCGAGGCCTACATGCTGGTGGCGCGCCTGCTCTCCGAGCGCTTCAACCAGGATGACAAGGCCCGCGCGGTGCTGGGCTTCATTCTCAAGAAGTATCCCCAGAGTGCGCAGGCCGCGGAGGCGCGCGATTACCTCAGCCTGCTCGACTCGCTGGCCTGAGGCCGCCTGCCGGCGGGAGCCCGACGGATGAGGCGATCCGTTGTTCTTGAGTGATTGGGCCTTCGAAGCAGTATTCAGCCCGCGCCCGAGGCCTGCACCAGTTCGCGCTTGAACAGCGCCGCCTCGGGGCTGTCGGGGTATCTGTCCAGCAAGACCTTGCCCACGGCCCGCGCGCGGTCGATCTCGCCACGACGCAACAGGTTGCTGCTGAGGATGGACAGGGCCTTCGTCACGCCGGGGTTCTGGCCGGCGGACTTGAGCAGGCTGGCGAGGATCTTCTGCGCGTGTTCGAACTCCCCGGCGCGCGAAAAGGCATTGGCCAGCGCCAGCAGTTGTTTGAGGCTGAGGCGCATGCCGCCGCCGGTGGTGGCGAGATAGTCACCGAAGAGGGTCGACAGTAGCGGGGCGGGCTGGCGAGCGATGTTGTCCACGCTGAAGAGCTTCTGCGCATGGCGGTGCACGTCGTCCATGTTGCGGCTGAAACGCGCCACGTTGAACAGCTGTTGCAGGGCCTCGAGGTTGCCGGGATCCTCGGCAACGAGTTTCTCCAGAACGGGTTTGGCGCGGGCAAACTCCATCCGGCCGATGTGATCCAGCGCCGTTTGCAGGGCGTCGGCGCGGGCCGCTTCCCGTTGTTCCTTTTCCAGGTAGTCGTAGTCCACGCGCGAAGTGAACTTCTTGTAGATGAAGGCGATGATCGCCCCGCCCAGCAGGCCGCCGATGTGGGCGAGGTTGTTGACGTTGGTTTCGGTGAAGTACTGGTTGTACGTTTCCAGGCCGAGCCAGGCGAGGAGCAGCAGCCAGGCCGGCGCGCGCACCACGTCGAAGTAGATGAACAGGACGGTATAGAAGAAGCGTATCCGGCGCAGGCCGTAGAGCATGGTGTACATGGCGGCGAGACCGAAGATCGCGCCGGAGGCGCCCACGGCCGGGATGATCTCGCCGGGATCGATCCAGGTGTAGAACAGGCCCGAGGCCAGGCCGGCGAGCAGGTAGGCGCCGAGAAAGGCCACGCGCCCCATGGATATCTCGACGACGAAGCCGAAGAGAAACAGGAAGATCATGTTGCCGATGAGGTGCTCGGCGTCGGCATGCAGGAACATGTGGCTGAACATGGTCAGCGCGGTGGGCTCGCGGGTCTTCAGGGAGTACCTCTGGATAAAGGTGCGGTTGACGAGGGCGTCGAAACGGTCACGCACGTCGCGCCAGCGCCTGAACTCGGGGTCATCGGGCCGGATGATGCGGTTGGCCTTCAGTTGTGCCTGGAAGTCGCCATCGAACATCATCTCCCGCAGCAGCATGAGCTTCGCCTCGTCGTCCATGTCCTCGTAGTCGGGGAGTTCGGCGTCACGGGCGTTGTGCCGACGCCACTCGATGTAGCGTGGCAGCTCGACCTCGTAGAGTTGCTCGTTCTCGTAGAGGGCGAAGGCCTCCTCGTAGAGGGCGTCGTCGCCGGACTGGAAGCCGAAATAGATCACCGTGTTGATGATGATCAAAAGGATGGTGAGGACTGGAGGATTGCGAAGCTCGGGCTTCTTTTCGAAGGGGATGATCAGCAGCATGGCTGGCCTTCTGTGGCGCTGGCGGCCGCCGGGCGGGGGCAGCCCGGCGGGGTATTCTGGCCGGGACGCCCCGGGCTAGATAACTGTTCCGAAATATAGATCACGCTCTACGCCAACTACGTCGTCCCACGTGTCCTGACATGACCGTCAGCCGCAGGGAAGCGGCTGTCGAGCGTGCAGGGACGTATTTACCGCGTGTCATGGCAGGACACGTGGGGCGAGGTACCGACCAACCGGCGTCTGCACCCCCCGAAGTGGCCTGGGTTTCGGAACAGTTATCTAGATACACTCCAGCTTGCCGCTGTAGTGGCGCGCAACGTCATTGAGCATGGCCTGGCAGGCGGCCCTGGCCTCGTCCTTGCTCAGGCCCCAGATGATCAGGCGCCCGTCGCGTTCACCGGCATTGCCGGCGGTCCCCGCGAGATAGGTGACGAAATGGGGTTCGTTGCGGAACATGGCCATCTGGCGGTTGTCCAGTTCCTTCTTGCACTCGGATTTGGCGATCTCGCAGATCTCGCAGTCCTCGAGCATCTCCGGCATCCCGCCGCCGATGTCGCTACGACACTCCTCGAAGGAGGCATACTTGACGAAAAAGTCCCATTTCAATTCCCGGTCAGGAAAGCTGATATTGAGCCGGAACTGGCCGTAAACCGGATCGGTGATTTCCAGCGGCCTGCCGTAGTCGCTGTAGATTTCCTGGTAGAAGAGATAGCCCAGGCCGCCGATGATGGCGAGCCAGAACAGTACTTTCATCGTCCTTACCCCCCTTGCTCTCCATGTTGCTGGTCAATAAAAATCTTCTTCTTGTTGTGTGAAAGAGTGTAGCAAGTGGTAGCGGGCAGGCAAAGGGAAGACAGCCACGGGAAAGGGCCAGCCCGCGGATGGGAGGCTGTTCAGACGCCGAGCAGGCGTTTCTTGGCCTTTTCGTAGGTCTCGGTGCTGATCACGCCCTGCCGGGAGAGGCGCCGTAACATCTTGAGCTCTCCCGCCATGCGTTGCTCCACCGGCAGCTTGACCGTCTCACCCAGGGCATCGATACGCTCGCGCAGCGCGGCGAGGAAGCGGCGGTAGTCCTTGCGCGACGGGCGGTTGACGGCCAGGTGCAGGACCGGCACCCGCGCGACGCGCGTGACGAAGACCTTCTGGCCCACCAGGCACTGCATGGTGAGGTAGAGGGAGAGCAGGGCGGTGAGACCGGCCAACGCGTGGATGGTCCAGCCGGCCACGCTGCCGAGGAGCGCGAAGAGCCACAGCTGGTTGACGGCCATCAGCAGCAGGGCAGTGGCGGCCAGGGCCAGCCAGCGCCACGGGATGTACAGGCGCGCGCGGCCTCGCGGCTCCAGCGCCAGTACGTCGAAGGCATAGTTGAGCGTCTGCCGGCCGCGCTGGACGACGACCCGCACTTCGCGATCACCGGCGAGGATCACCTGCTGGCGCCCGGAGGGCGGCAGTCTCTGCTCAAGTATCAGGTTCGGTGCCTGGGGCATGTCAGCTCGTCGTGGCGGCAGACCATCGTCTATTAGCGTCCGCTCGGGCGCAAAATTCAGGTGATGCCCGTCACAGAACCGGACTTGCGGTGCAAGTGGCGTCCGATGCGCTCACTTCCCGCCCGCCGGCCATAGCCAGGCCGCGCCGCGCACGCCGCTGGCATCGCCATGGACGGGTGGGCGCAGTTGCGTCGCCACCACGTCGCTGAAGACATACGCCTGCCAGCGGCGCGGGACATTGGCATAGAGCCGCTCCACGTTGGACATGCCGCCGCCGAGGACGATGACCTCCGGGTCGAGGAGATTGATCACCGTGGCCAGCGCCCGCGCCATGCGATCCTCGTAGCGCGCCAGCGCCGCCTCCGCGGCCGCCTCTCCCGCCGCGGCACGCGTGACGATGGCCGCCGCATCCAGTTCGATGTCCGCCCGCTGGGCGTAGTCGCGTGCCAGTCCCGGTCCGGAGAGGAAGGTCTCGATACAGCCACCCCTGCCGCAATAGCACGCCGGTCCGGGGATCTCGTCCTCACGCGGCCAGGGCAGGGGATTGTGCCCCCATTCGCCGCCGATGGCATTGATGCCGGTCACGCTGCGTCCATTGATACTGATCCCGCCACCGGTGCCGGTGCCGACGATGACGCCGAAGGCCACGTGGGCGTCGCGGGCCGCGCCGTCGGTGGCCTCGGAGACGATGAAGCAGTTGGCGTCGTTCTCGATACGTACCTCGCGCCCCAGCGCCCGTTCCAGATCTTCCTTCAGCGGCCGGCCGATGAGCCAGGTGGAATTGGCGTTCTTTACCAGCCCGGTGGCCGGCGAGATGGCGCCGGGGATCCCCACGCCCACCGAGCCCGTGGCGGCGAGTTCAGTTTCGATTTCGCCGACCAGGCCGGCAAGGGCCGCCACGGTGGCCGCGTAGTCACCGCGCGGCGTGGCCATGCGGCGCGTGGCCAGTACCCCGCCGTCATCATCGAGGGCGATGGCGGCGATCTTGGTACCGCCGAGATCGATGCCAATGCGCATCCTGTCTTCCCTTAAAAGTTGCAGATACAACTATCTTGCGCTATGCTTGTGGCCATGTTCGAGCGCTGCCTCTATTTCAATGCCAATGCACTCACCCGGCGCGTCAACCGCGAGTGGGAGCGCGCCTACGGTGAGCTGGGCCTGTCGCCGTCCCATGCCTACCTGTTGCGCCTCATTCTGGCACAGCCGGGACTGACGCAGAAGCAGATCGCCGCGGAGCTCAGGCTGGAGAAGTCCACCGTGACACGCTTCATCGACGCCCTCGAAGACCGGGGCTACCTCCGGCGCATCCGCATCAGCGACGACGATGGACGCGTGCTGCATGTCATGCCGACGGCAAAGGCAAAACGCCTGCAACCGCGGCTGGAGGAGATCGGCGAGCGCCTCTACCGCCGCATGCAGCGGCTCCTTGGCCGCGAGCACATGGGCGAACTGGTGGCCGGGCTGCGCGAGACCAGCAGCGCCTTCGACGAGGAATGAGCATTTTTTGGCCTATTAAGTTGTAGTTACAACTAGTTGGGAGAATGAAACATGAATGAGGTGAAGCTTGTTAACGGCGCCGAGACGGGCCTTCCCCCGGATGGCCCCCTCGCCGCGCTCAGCGCGTTCTACCGCGGTTTCAACGGCCGCGAGCTGGAACAGGTCAGGGAAAACTGGGCCCACACGGATGACGTCGTCATGTCCAACCCCCTCGGCGGCCTCAGGCGTGGCTGGCCGGCCATCGAGGAAGTCTATCGCCGCCTGTTCCACGGCCCGGCGGAGGTGTACGTGGAATTCCATGACTTCGAGACCTGGATCAGTGAAGACATGTTCTGCGTGGCGGGCCGCGAGCGCGGCTGGTTTCGCCGGGATGGCGAGGAAATCACCCTCGCCATCCGTACCAGCCGCCTCTACCAGCGCCTTGACGGCGAGTGGAAACAGATCCACCACCACGGCTCCATGGACCAGCCCGAGCTGCTGGCGCGCTATCAGCGTGCCGTGCTGGGGGAAGTCATTTCGGCGTAAACCCATAAAGGGAGACAGACCAACGCCCGAAGGAGGCTGCCATCATGAAAAGCACTGACCGCAAAGGCCGCGAAGTACCGCGAAGTACAGGCAACGGCCTCGTGCACTTTGCGCGCCCTTGCGTCCCTGGCGGTTCAACGCGGTTCCCACTAATCCAGCAATTCCGTATCTTCGTGGGAGTAGGCGGGCGCGCACATGCACAGGATGTGAAGCGGTTGGTCACCAGTGTTGTGGATGCAGTGGGCGGTGCCCGGCGGGATGAGGACGGCCTCGCCCTCGCCGAGCTCGAAGCTCTCATCGCCCAGGCGCATGCGGCCCTGTCCGCGGGTGACGAAATAGATCTCCTCGCTCCGCTGGTGGCGGTGCAGGCGGGTCTGTTGCCCGGGCGCCACGACGGCCTCGGCGAGGCTCTGATTCTTCACCGCTGACTTGTCGGGGTGCAGCAGTTCGCGGATCTCGGAGCCGTCGCGCGTCTGGAAGGGCGGCGTGTCCGCCAGTCGTGTACGTGTCACCATGCCTGTCGTCTCACTCGAAGTCGATGTCCTGAAACTCATCGATACGGTCGAGGCGGATGCTGCGCGTGCCGCCGTCGTGGGCCTCGGCGAGGAGGTACTCGGCGCCCTCGCGGGTTTCCAGGTCGCGGGGCAGCAGGGCCTCCACGTGGCTGGTGCCGCCCTCGTGCCAGGCGACGCGCAGCCACTGGCGGTGCATGACGGCCAGTTCCAGTTGGGAATGGCGTCCGCAGTCGATGGGCTCGTAGGGTTCGTCATTCATTGTCGCGCCGTACCTCCAGGGTATCGCAGTGGCCGTCGGCGTCCACGCGTACGCACACCAGCATGGGATTGCAGCAGACCTCGCAGTCTTCAATGTAGCACTGATCGCCGGCGGATTCGTCGACCAGCAGGACCACTGCCTCCCCGCAGAAAGGGCAGCGGGCCGATCGCTCAAGCTGCATGGTCATCGGGCAGGAACAGGCCGACGAGATCGTTGAGAAAGCGCCGCCCGTCGGCGGTGGGCCGCAGGCGAGCGCTGTCCGCTTCCAGCCAGCCCCGCGCCACGGCATCTTTCAGTCGCGGCTGGATGAAGCGGATGGGCAGACCGGTGCGCTCGGAAAACAGCGCGGTCTCCACGCCGTCGTTGAGGCGCAGGGCATTGAGCATGAACTCGAAGGCGGCGTCCTGGCGCGTGAGGACACGCTCCCCGCCGATGGCCTCGGGCGTGCCGGCGGTTTTCAGGTAGCGGGCGGGGTGTTTCTGTTTCCAGCGGCGCGTGATCCGCTGCTGCGGCACGTCGGTGATCTTGTCGTGGGCCCCGGCGCCGATGCCGAGGTAGTCGCCGAAGCGCCAGTAGTTGAGGTTGTGACGGCATTCGCGCCCCGGCCGGGCCCAGGCGGAGACCTCGTAATGGTCGTATGCGTGTCCCTGCAGCAGGCGCCCGCCCCGCTGCTGGATGGCCTCGACGAGATCCTCGTCGGGCAGGGAAGGTGGCTTCACGTGGAAGGCGGTGTTGGGTTCGATGGTGAGCTGGTACCAGGAAAGGTGCGGCGGCTGGTAGTCCATGGCGATGGCCAGGTCGCGCAGGGCCTGGGCCTCGCTCTGGCCGGGCAGGCCGTGCATCAGGTCGAGGTTGAAGTTGTCGAAATCGTGGCATTGCAACAGCTCGATGGCGGCATGGGCGTCGGCGCTGCCGTGAATGCGCCCGAGGCGCTGCAGCATGCGCTCGTCGAAGCTCTGCACGCCGAGCGACACGCGGTTGATCCCCGTATCGCGATACTCGGCGAAGCGGTTGAACTCACCTGGCCCCGCCAGCGTGCCGGGGTTGGCCTCCAGCGTGATTTCCGCCTCGGGCGCGAGTTGCAGCAGGGCGCGGATCCCGCTCAACAGGCGTTCGAGCTGCGCGGGATCGAACAGGCTCGGCGTGCCGCCACCGAGGAAGATGCTGCCCACCCGCCGTCCCCAGATACGCGGCAGTTCCTGTTCCAGGTCGCGCAACAGGGCGGCGACGTAATCCTCCTGCGGCAGCGCATCCTTCAGTTCATGGGAGTTGAAGTCGCAGTAGGGACACTTCTGCACGCACCAGGGGAAGTGGATGTACAGCGACAGGGGCGGCGCGGCGCGGAACCGGAAGTCAGGCTGGAAGGGGACCTCCACCCGGCTCATCGCTCGGCCACGCCCGGCGAGCGCAGCGCGTCCACCTCATCGCGCAGGCCAGCGGCGCCGGCAAGGAAGGTCTCCACGTCCACCGGCGCGCGCAGGGCCCAGGCCGGCGGCTTGAGGATGCTGGAGAATTGCGGTTCCATGGCCGCGTCGCGGTTCATGTACCAGCTGCTGGCATACAGCAGCAGGGTAAAGCCCAGCGCCACGAAACCACCGGCGCGCAGGGCCTTGCGGTGGTCGAGGGTGGTGCTGTAACGCAGGTGGCCGTAGATCAGGCCCGCCAGCAGCGTGCCGCCGCCAATGAGCGAGATGTGGAAGGCGAGGTCGTGGACGAGCAGGCCGAACTCGAGGTACTCGCCGATACTGTCGAGCAGGGTGCTGAACAGCAGCAGCGCGCCGATGAGCACCGCGTGCCAGGCATAGTAAAAGCGGTGGGTCACCAGCTTGCTGGCGATGGACCAGGCGCCGGCCCAGACGGTCATGAAGACCAGTATCGGTACCAGCTCGAAGAGCAGCTCGCCAAGTTCGTACTCCTCGGTGGTCTCCAGCGCGAGGTCCACCGCCAGCACGGCGCCCGCCAGCAGCCAGGTGAACAGCATCATCGGCCAACTGGTGAGCAGGAGCATGCCCCGGCCGGGGCGGCCGCGTTCGAGGACCGCCTCGGGCACCGGGTGATCGGGGAAATAGACCTGGATCTCGGTATGGCCGATGCGCAGGCGGCTGCCGGATTGCAGCCACAGGCTGTCCACCTTCTTCAGGGGATGCACCGCGTAGAGACCGTTCTCGCTGTCGAGGTCGCTGGCGAACAGGCGCCCCTGCTCGTCGTAGTCCAGCCTGAGGTGGTGCGCGGCGACGTAGATGTCGTCGAGGATGATGTCATTGTCGTAGCCACGGCCAATGGTGCAGGGAAAACGCTCGACGCGATGGAAGGCGCGCACCTTGCCGAAACGGTCGAGGATCTCGATGACTATGGTTTTTTCCACGTGATCGCCTCCAGGTAGCGGCGCGCCAGCATGGTGAGATTGTCGTAGTCGAAGCCGTGCAGGGAAAGCTCGCTTTGCAGGGCGGCATTGTCCTGGTTGAGGCTGACAACGTTCATGTTCAGGTCATAGAGGCCGGGGATCCTGTGGTAGGCCCGCAGGCACAGGGCCGCCTTCATGGGCAGGCCCTGGTTGTCGACGAAGCGCGTCTCGCAGGACCAGGCGGTGACCGCCTCGCGGTGACCGCGCTCGCCGACGCTGGTGAAATACTGCTGCATGATGGCATAGAAGTGCGTCGCGCTGAGTTCCCTGGCACTGACATAGTAGTGCGCGTAACGCACCGTGCCGGTAACCAGCATGTCGCTGATGAAGATGCGGTGCTTGCTGGTGCAGGAATAGCTGGTCTCGCTGTAGAGCGCGTCCTCTTCGTTGCTGGAGTCACCCCAGCAGTTGAGCCCCGGGACCAGGCTGTCGGGCACCTGGTAGGTGCCCAGTTGCTTGCGGGGCACGGGACGGGCGGTCAGCGTCGCCGTGACCTTGGCCTGGTTGGCCAGCAGTTGCCCGGTGAGGCGCGCCAGCAGGGCGCTGGCGTCGGGCAGCTCGGCCGGCGGGTCGGCGACGAGGCGGCGGACATACTCCGCCGGCACGAGGAAACCGATCTGGTTGCCGGCGGTGGCGACATTGACGCCCACCACCTCCCCTGCCTCGTTGATGGAGGGCCCGCCGCTCATGCCGGGATTGAGCGAGCCGGTGAGATGGATGCGCTTGTGCAGGGAATCGTCGATGAGGCCGTTGTAGGTGCCCTCGACAATGGTCATGCCGAGATCGTGGGGGTTGCCGAGGGAATACAGGCGCGTGCCCTTGCGCACCTCACCCTGGTGGACCTTCAGGAACGGCGTATCGCGCAGCCCGGAACGCAGCAGGGCGAGATCGTTGACCACGTCGATGTCGAGCAGCTCGGCGGGCAGGGGATCCTTGCCGTCGCTGATGATGAACTCGGCGCGGTATTGCCCGGGATGTTGCACCAGGCGCGAAACCACGTGGTAGTTGGTGACGATGAGCCCGTCGGGGGTGACGAAGAAGCCGCTGCCCAGCGTGCTCTTGGCGTTGGACTCGGTGTCGATGATGCGGATCTGCACCAGCCGGTTCTTGTAGGTGTCATAGACGGTGCGGGAGTCGGCCAGCGCCTGGGCGCCGACCAGCAGCAGGAAACACAGGACGAGCAGGCGATACATGGAATCCATTCCGACAGTCTAACGCATTATCCCCGCAGCGCGTCGAGCAGGCATTGCAGGGCGCGGGCGCGGTGGCTGATGCGGTTTTTCTCCGCCGCCTCCAGTTGCGCGGCGGTGCAGCCGTGGTCGGGGACGAAGAATACCGGGTCGTAGCCAAAGCCGTTGTCGCCCGCCGGCTCGAAGGTGATGCGGCCTTCCCAGCTGCCCTGGCAGATGAGCGGCGTGGGATCGGCTTCGTGTTCCATGAGCACCATGAGGCACTGGAAGCGTGCCGTGCGTTCCGCCTCCGGCACGTCCTTCAGCCGGTCGAGCAGCCTGGCGAGGTTGTCGGCGTCGCTCGCCCCGGGGCCGGCAAAACGCGCCGAGTAGATCCCCGGCGCGCCGCGCAGGGCGTCCACCTCGATGCCGGAGTCGTCGGCCAGCGCCGGCAGGCCGCTGTGTCGCGCCGCGCTGCGGGCCTTGAGGATGGCGTTCTCGACAAAGCTCAGGCCGGTCTCTTCCACTTCCGGGGCGTCGAAGTCCGACTGCGGCAGCACGGTGATGCCGCGGTCGGCGAGGATGGCGTTGATTTCGCGTACCTTGCCCGGGTTGTTGCTGGCGAGGACGAGTTTGTCGATCCTGATCATGGCTGCCCTCCGCGACGCTTCAGCCGGCCAGGGCCGCACGCTGTTTTTCGACCAGCGTGGCGATGCCGCCGCGCGCCAGTTCCAGCATGGCCTGCAGTTCCTCGTTACTGAAGGCCTTGCCCTCGGCGGTACCCTGCACCTCGATGAAGTGCCCGGCATCGGTCATCACCACGTTCATGTCGGTCTCGCAATCGGAGTCCTCGGGGTAGTCGAGATCCAGCACCGGCGTGCCCCGGTAGATCCCCACCGACACCGAGGCGATCTGGCTGACGACCGGGTCGGTGTCGAGGAGCCCCTTGTCGCGCATCCAGCCGAGGGCATCCACCAGCGCCACGTAGCCGCCGGTGATGGAGGCGGTGCGCGTGCCGCCGTCGGCCTGGATCACGTCGCAGTCGATGGTGACGGTGTTCTCGCCGAGTTTTTCCAGGTCCACCGCGGCGCGCAGGGAACGGCCGATGAGACGCTGGATCTCCATGGTACGCCCGCCCTGCTTGCCGCGCGCCGCCTCGCGGCCCATGCGGCTGCCGGTGGAGCGCGGCAGCATGCCGTACTCGGCAGTGATCCAGCCCTGGCCCTTGCCCTTGAGGAAGGCCGGCACGCGGTTCTCCACCGAGGCGGTGCAGATCACTTTGGTGTCGCCGAATTCCACCAGTACCGAGCCTTCGGCGTGGCGGGTGTAGTTGCGGGTGAAGCGAATGTCGCGAAGTTCGTCGGGCGCGCGGCCACTGGGTCTCATGTCGGGTACCTGGTCGAAGATTGAAGGACAGCCGGTCGCGGGCGTCACGGCCCGCGCCGAGCGCGCAAGTATAGCACTGCCGCTGGCGCGACTACGGGTTTTTCATTTCCTTGCCCCAGGTGTGCAGGGCGTTCTCGATCTCGTCGATGGCCCGGTCGAGGCTGTCCTCCGGCGGGGGCGTGGCCCTGGACGGCTGTCCGTTCTGCTGCGGTGCGGCCTCCCTGTCCAGGTCGTGGATGCGATCCACGCGCAGGGCGATGGCGCTGACGTTGTCGCTGTGGGGGTAGGCGTTCTTCTCTGCACGCTCGGCGAGGGTGTCCAGCGCCCCCTGCAGCAGCGAGCCCTGTCCCTCGGAGAGCACGGCGCCGAGCTGGGCGTCGTCGAGGGGTTCCCACAGGCCGTCGGAGCACAGCAGGATGACGTCGTCCTGTTGCAGGCGCACGCCCTGGTTGACGGTGAGCTCCGGTTCGTCCCGCGTCTGGCCGATGCACTGGGTGAGGTAGCTGCGCATGGGGTGGCCCTTCTGCTTGTCGAGGCTGATCTGGCCCTGCTGGTAGAGGGCCTCGACGTAGGAATGGTCCTCGGTGCGGTACAGGGACAGGCC
>JALTLF010000190.1 GCA_027005735.1 Chromatiales bacterium
TGATGACACGGCCGCGCCGGACTGGCAGGAGACCCGTATCCGCCGTGGCGACACCCTGTCGGCCATCTTCAAGCGCCTTGGTATCGAGCAGGGCGCCATTCACCAGCTGGTCAAACTGGGCAAACCGGCGCGCATCCTCAAGCGCCTGCAACCGGGACAGCGCCTGCGGGTGCGCCAGGCAGGGGGGGAACTGCAGGAACTGGTGATCCGTGAATCGGAACTGGCGGCCATGCGCTTCCACAGGGTGGACGGGGCGTTTCGCGCGCAACGCGTGGTGCGCGAGCTGGAACGCCGCGTGGCCTACGGCGAGGCCACCATCGAGAGTTCCCTTTTCGAGGCCGGCACCACGGCCGGCCTGTCCAATTCCCTGATCATGGAACTCGCCGGGATCTTCGGCTGGGACATCGACTTCGTGCTGGACATCCGACGCGGCGATCACTTTCGCCTGCTCTATGAAGAGCAGTTCCTCGACGGCAAGAAGGTCGCCGACGGCCCCATCCTGGCGGCGGAATTCACCAACCGCGGCAGAACCCTGCGCGCCATTCGCTATACCGATGCCAGTGGCCGCAGCGACTACTACGACGCCTCCGGCCTGTCCATGCGCAAGGCCTTCCTGCGCACCCCGGTGGACTTCACGCGTATCTCCTCGCGCTTCGGCCGCCGCCATCACCCGGTGCTCAACCGCATGCGCACCCACAAGGGTGTGGACTACGCCGCGCGCGCCGGCACGCCCATCCGCGCCGCCGGTGACGGCAAGATCGTCTTCCGCGGCCGCAAGGGCGGCTACGGACGTGCCATCATCATCCAGCACGGGACACGCTACAGCACGCTGTATGCCCACATGTCCGCCTTCAACCGCAAGGCGCGCAAGGGGCGTTACGTGAAGCAGGGCCAGGTGATTGGCTATGTGGGCAGCTCGGGGCTCGCCACCGGCCCGCACCTGCACTACGAATTCCGCGTCAACGGCGTGCACCGTAACCCGCTCACGGTGCGCCTGCCCAATGCCCGACCCATCGCGCGCAAACAGAAGGAAGCCTTCCGTGCCCATGCGCGGCGCATCCTGGCGCAACTGGACATGTATACCGAAACCCGCGTCGCCACCCTGAGCCCCTGAGGCCGAACGGGCCTTCGGCACCACCGCACTTCCCCGTCGCCAAACCCCGGGAGACGCATGAGCGAAATCTACCTTGGCCTGATCTCCGGCACCAGCATGGACGCCATCGACGCCGTGGCGGTGGACCTCGCTGATGCGCAGGCGCGCCTGCTGGCCGCCACGGCCCTTCCCATCGAGGACACGCTCCGCCAGTCGCTGGAAGCCCTGTGTCGCCCGGGCGAGAACGAAATCGAACGCCTGCTGGCCATGGACGTGATCCTCGGGGAACAGTTCGCCGCCGCGGCCCGCGCGGTGATGACGGCGGCGGGGATCGGCGCCGAACAGGTGCGTGCCATCGGCAGCCACGGCCAGACCGTGCGCCACCTGCCGGGCGCGGCGCAGGCCACCACCCTGCAGATCGGCGATGCCAACCGCATCGCGGAGATCACCGGCATCACCACCGTGGCGGACTTTCGCCGCCGCGACATGGCCGCCGGCGGGCAGGGGGCGCCGCTGGTGCCCGCCTTCCACGCCGCCCGCTTCCACCGGCCCGGCCACAGCCGCGTGGTGCTCAACATCGGCGGCATCGCCAACATCACCTGCCTGCCCGCCGCCGCTGACGAGACCGTCAGTGGCTACGACACGGGACCCGGCAATACCCTGCTGGACGCCTGGTACCGACGCCACCGGCAGGGCGAACACGACCGGGGGGGCGAGTGGGCGCGCGGCGGCCAGTGCGACCCGCGCCTGCTCACCGAGCTGCTGGGCGATCCCTATTTCTCGCTGGAACCCCCCAAGAGCACGGGACGGGAGTACTTCCACCTCGACTGGCTGGCGGGTTTCGATGCCGCCGGCGGGACGCGCGCCGAAGACGTCCAGGCGACCCTGCTGGAACTCACCGTGGCGAGCATCAGCGCGGCCATCGGCCACAGCCAGCCGGATGCCGAGGAAGTCCTGGTGTGTGGCGGGGGGGTACACAATGCCTTCCTGATGGAGCGCCTGGCCACGGCCCTGGCGCCGATGGCGGTGCGTTCCACGGCGGAGCACGGTGTCGAACCGGACTGGGTGGAGGCCATGGCCTTCGCCTGGCTGGCGCAACAGACCCTGGCGCAGCGACCCGGCAACCTGCCTGCCGTCACCGGCGCCCGCCACGCGGTGCCCCTGGGTGCCGTCTATCCCGGCGCCCGGGGTTCCTGAACACGAGACCGTTGCGTGCCGGTCCATGTATTCCGGATCCCGGCACCGCTGAAAATATCGGCTTGCACCACTTGTCCGGCCCTCACCGGGGTGGGTCTGATGTCGGCAAACCGTGGGGGATCGGGAACGCCTGTTCAGGCGCGTTTCTTCTCCGTTCGGCGGGGGCCTTTCCCACCCGTGTCGTCCTGCACGAAGCGCAGGAAGGCATCACCCGGCACCGGTCGGCTGATGAAGTAGCCCTGGGCGTATTCGCAACTGAGGATCGCCAGGGCGCGCAGGCTGTGCTGGTCCTCCACCCCCTCGGCGACCACCTGCAGGCCGAGGTTGCGTGCCAGATCGATGATGGCGCGCACGATGGCGGCATCCTCGGTATCGGTGGCCATATCGCGAATGAAGGTACGATCCACCTTGAGTTCGCTCACCGGCAGACGCTTGAGCAGGGACAGGGAGGAGTAACCCGTACCGAAGTCGTCCACCGAGAGACGGAACCCCATGTCATGCAAACGCCCGAGGATGCGCATGGTCTGTTCCGCATTCTGCATAATGGCGCTTTCGGTGATTTCAAAGGTGATGCCCTTCGCGGCTACGTCCCATTGTGTCGCCAGGGCGTCGATGCGCGCCGGCAGGGACTCGTCCTGCAGGTTGTACATGGACAGATTGATGGCCAGGTTCAGCTCCAGGCCCATGTCCCGCCAGGCCGCCCACTGGCGAAAACCGGCCTCGATGACCCACTCGGTGAGCGGGCGGATGAGCCCCGTCTGTTCCGCGATGGGGATGAACTCGTCCGGCGGCACGAAACGCGTCGGCGTCTGCCAGCGCACCAGCGCCTCGGCGCCGATGACGCGCTGCGTTTGCACCTCGATCTTCGGCTGGAAATGGAGTTCCAGGCGATCATCGGCAATGGCCTCGCGCAGCTCGCCCATCAGTCCGAGAGACTCGGGGTCGCGGCTCGCCAGCCGTTCGGTATAGACACAGTAGTTCTGCTTGCCGGTCTTGGCGGCATACATGGCGAGATCGGCGGCGCGCAACAGGGAGGAGGGATCCCCGCCGTGCTCGGGGCACAGGGCGATACCGATGCTCGCCGAGACCGAGAAATTCAGCCC
>JALTLF010000191.1 GCA_027005735.1 Chromatiales bacterium
GCACCATCCACACCCGCATCGCCGAGATCAACGACAATATCAATCAGCTGGTGGCCATTGCCCGCCAGAACATCTCCGACAACAGCGATCTCGCCCAGTTCTCCGTGCAACTGGCGGCACTGGTGGAGCGCGGCATTGGCGAGAGTGAGGCTGAGGCCCCCCTCCCGGCGGTGCCGGGCGAGGTCGCCGGCGAAGTCGAACTGTTCTGAGGCCACGCGGCCCGCTCCCTTCCCCCTGGCGGCGCCCGGTTCCCCTCCCCGCCGTCGCTTCACGCCGAAACCGGCTTCATCCATCTCCTTCCAGTATCGCTGTTGTGCCGTGGCCGGTGGCGCGCGGCGTCAATTTACCCACCCTGTCAGAGGAAATACCCCGATTCCGGGGATTTAACCCAGCAAATAGATTAAGTTTAGTGATGAAAGTGACGATAAACCTGAAATCGGTAAAATCCTGCTAATACCCCCAAGGAAATCGAGACTTCTCATGCGACGCAAAGACTATCTCTCCACTCGCGAGGCCGCCGAGGCCCTCGGCGTGGCCGTGAGTACCGTGCAACTGTGGGCCAACAACGGCCTGCTACAGGCCTGGCGTACCGGCGGCGGGCACCGGCGCATCACGCGCGGATCCGTGGAAGCCATGTTGAACCGCCGCCAGGCGGATCTCGGTGCCGCCTCGACAGACACGGCCTTCTCGGTGGTGATCGTGGAAGACGATGAACAGCAGATGCGCCTCTACAGCCAGCATGTCCAGCTGCACCACCGCGAGGCGCGTATCATCACCGCCCGTGACGGTTACGAGGGCCTCATCAAGATCGGCCTGCACCAGCCGGACGTCATCATCACCGACCTTGTCATGCCCAATATCAATGGTTTCCAGATGATCCGCCTGCTCAAGGACATGCCGGAACTGGCGCATTGCGTGATCCTGGTGGTGACGGGGCTCGATGGCGCGGAGGTGGAACGCCGCGGTGGCCTGCCCGAGGGCGTGCACCTGTTTTTCAAGCCGGTGGACCTCGCCGAACTGCAGTCCTTTTTACCCAAACAGCGGGGTGTCGGCGTGGCGTAGTGGTCCGGTACCGGGCCGGAGCACATGTAACCAAGGAACACGAGACGGAGTCATGCCAGAGCAAAACAAGGAAAATCGTGACACCCCGGTGGTGCGGCTTGTCAGTGAAGCTACCACCCTGGACACGTCCCCCCGTGTCCGGCGGCGCCGGGATGCGCCGCGCCCGGTATCCACCCCGGCCACGGGTCGTGCACCCGTCTACCTGATGGTGCGCGAGGCCTCGCTTGCGGCACAGTTGACCTCCATTCTCAGCACCGCGGGCTTTCCCGTGAGGCGTTTCGACGAGCCGGTGGACTGCGAGAGTGCCTGCCGCCAGGCGCCCCCCTTCGCCTGCATCATGGATCTGGGGTACGCCGAAAACGATTCACGCCGCGCCGGCGGGCTCGATGCCGTGCTGGCGGCCTGCCCGCCGGTGGTCTTCGTGTCGCCCGACGACGGCATGGCGGCGCGGTTGATGGCGGCGCGCACGGGGGCAGTGCGATTCTTCCACGCCCCGGTGGACGGCGACAGGCTGCTGCGCAGCCTGCGTGGCCTCGCGGAGCGTGCCGAGGCCGATCCCGGGCGGGTGCTGTGGCTCAGCGACCACGAGGTGGCCGGGCAGGCACAGCTCGCCGCCCTCGCCGATGCGGGAATGGAGATCCATACCCTGGAGCGGCTGAAGGAACTGGTCACCGTGCTGGAGGACTTTCAGCCCGATGTCGTCATCATCGACGTGCAGGGAGCGCAGTACGACGCCACGGAACTGGCCTGGCTCATTCGCCAGGACGATGCCTGGGCGCATATCGCCGTGATGGTGTTGTCACGGGCCAACGAGGCCGCGGACACGGCGGGCCGGCTGCCCGATGACGTGGATCTGCTCAGCCAGCCGCTGGATACGGCACGCGTTGTGGCGCAGGTGGATACCGCCGTGCAGCGCGCCCGCCGCGTCCACCAACTCACCCGGGAGTTGTCCGAGACCCTGCGTGAGAACCAGTTCCAGCTGGCGACCATGGATCAGCACGACATCGTCAGCGTCACCGACGTGGCGGGACGCATCACCAAGGTCAATGATCGTTTCTGCGAAATCAGCGGTTACCGCCGGGAAGAGCTGCTGGGTCGCAACCACCGCATCCTCAGGTCCGGCGTCCACCCCGCTTCCTTCTACGAGGAGATGTGGCGGACCATTTCGCAGGGCCAGGTGTGGCGCGGCACCATCTGCAACCGCAAGAAGAACGGTGAAGAGTACTGGGTCGAGTCCACCATCGTGCCCTTCCTCGATGCACGTGGCCGGCCCTACAAGTATGTCTCGGCGCGCACCGATGTCACCGAGATGCTGAGGAACGCGCGGCGCCTGGAACTCGGCCAGCTGTATGCCAATATCGGCACCTGGGACTGGGACATTCGTACCGGCAACCTCTACTGGTCCGACCGCGTGGCGCCCCTGTTCGGCTTCATGGAAGAGATCCACGAAACGGATCTCGACGCCTTTCTGGATCTGGTGCACGAGGAAGACCGGGAAACGGTCATCGACGCCATCAACCTCAGCCTGGGGAGTGGTGTCGAGCTGTCCTGCGAATTCCGCGTCGTCTGGCCCGACGGCACCGGGCGCTGGATGCTGGCACGCGGCGATGCCTTGCGCGGGGAGGACGGCAACCCCCGGCACATGCTGGGTGTCGTGCAGGACATCGATAACCGCAAGCGGGCCGAACAGGCACTCATCGAGGCGCGTGACCAGGCCGAGAGCGCCAACCGTGCCAAGTCGCAGTTCCTCTCCAGCATGAGCCACGAGTTGCGCACCCCCCTGAACGCCATCATAGGCTTTGGCCAACTGGTTCTCATGGATGCCGGCAGGAACCTCAGTGAAACGCAGAAAGACAACGTGGAAGAGATCCTCAAGGCCGGCCGGCACCTGCTGTCCCTCATCAACGAGGTACTCGACCTGGCGCGGGTGGAAACCGGCAACATCGAGCTGAACCTCGGGCCGGTACCCCTCAGCATGACCATCATCGAGTCCGTGCAACTGGTTTCGCCACTGGCGGAGGCGCGCGGCATCGACATCGAGCTGCTGTGCGAGGGCGAGGCCGTCACCGGCGAGACGTTGCCGTGCCGCGATCTCGTCGTGCGGGCGGACGCCACCCGGCTAAAGCAGGTCATCGTCAATCTGCTCAGCAATGCCATCAAGTACAACCACAAGGGGGGCAGGGTCAGCGTCGCCTGCACGCATACCGACGAGGGGGACATTCGCGTGGCGGTCACCGATACCGGACCCGGCCTCAGCGAACAGCAGCAGGAAAAACTCTTCGTCGCCTTCGATCGCCTCGGTGCCGAACAGAGCAATATCGAGGGGACCGGCATCGGCATGGTGATCGCGCGCAGCATCGCGGAACTCATGGGCGGGCGCATCGGCGTCGAGAGTCGGCCGGGGCAGGGCAGTACCTTCTGGATAGCGTTGCCCGCGGGCGAAACCACTGGCGAGGATGGTGAGATGGACAATGAGGAACCAATGCCACTCGAGCAGGCGGCCCGCGGGGCCGGCGAGGCCCATACGGTGCTCTACATCGAGGACAACCCCGCCAACCTGCGTCTCGTGGAACAGTTGCTGGAACGACGGGGCGGGATCCGGCTGCTAAGCGCCCGTGACGCCGAGGAGGGGCTGCAGATCATCAGGCAACACAGGCCCGAGCTGGTGCTGCTGGACATCAATCTGCCGGGCATGGATGGCTACGAAGTCCTGCGCTCGCTGCGCGAAATGGAGCAGGGGCGCGAGCTGCCCGTGGTGGCCATCAGCGCCAACGCCATGCCGCGGGACGTGGAACGTGGCCGGGAGGCCGGTTTTCTCGACTACATCACCAAGCCCATCGATGTCGCTGCCCTGCTGGCGGCAGTGGACAGCGCCCTGTCACGGCAGGGGACGGGGTAGAGACAGGATGACGATGGCCAGCGGACAGGGAAAGCGCGGCAGTCGTTCACGGGCGGGATACGTGCTTGTCCTGTTGGCCCTGCTGTTCGCCTGCACCCCTCGTGCGCCTGTACCGGAATCGGGCCGCTTGCGCATCGCCATCCTGCCGGATCAGGAAGAAGCCCATATCCGGACACAGTATGAGCCCCTGGTGGACTACCTCCACCGGCAGCTTGGCATGGAAGTGGAACTTCGCGTGCCGCCGGGCTATGCGCAACTGGCGAAGTGGTTTCACGCCCGGCAGGTGGACCTGGTGCTGTTTGGCGGTGTCACCTACGTCCAGGCGCATCTGGGAGACGGCGCGATCCCCCTGGTGATCCGCGATCTCGACGGTCGCAACCGCTCCATCCTGGTGGTGCGGCGTGAGAGCCCGGCCCGGTCGGTGGCCGATCTGCGGGGCAGGTCACTGGCCTTTGGCGATCGCCTCTCCACCACCGGCCACGTCATGCCCCGATTCTACCTGGAGCTGGAAGGGGTCGCAGTGGATGAGTACTTCCGCGATGTGCAGTACTCGGGGGCCCATGATCTGACCGCGGAGTGGGTGCGCGACGGGCGCATCGATGCGGGCATTACCAACTCCGGGGTGCTCGCCGACATGCTGCGTGACGGACGCCTGCAGAAGGACGACCTGCGTATCATCTGGGAGTCGCCACCGCTTGCCGACTATGTGTGGGCGGTACCTGCGGACATGCCGCGCGAGATGAAAATTCGTATCCGCAATGCCTTCCTGCTGATGAACTACGCGCCGGAAAACGACGCGCTGTTGCGCCGGCTGGGCGCCAACTACTACCTCCCGGCGGAGCACGAGGAGTTCGCCCTGCTGGAGCGCCTGCTCCGCAAGCAGGCGCCGCAAGGGGGGGATCCCTGATGGCGGCGGGAACCGAAATCCAGGTTCGCAACATCCGCCTGAGTGCCTACCTGCTGCTGGCGGTGATCCTTGCCATCGCCATCGTCGTCGTCGCGGTGCTCAACATCATGCACACGAAACGCGAGGAACTCGCCAACCTGGCCTATGACAATCATCTTGCTTCCGCCGAGATCAGCCTGGCCATTGTCAACCGCATCGAGCGGACCGGTTCTGCACTCACCAGCCTCGAACTGCGGGAACGGCAGCCTGACACGCCGGTACCGGCGGTATCCACGGCAGGCCCGGTGCTCCATCCGCGGGATCACGTGCGTGCGCTGAAGCTGGAACTGCGCAAGCTGGTGGGCGAACTCAGGCAGCGAAACGAGGTTTACCCCAATGCCGATACCGAGGCCCTGAACGCCATGCTGGCGCGGGTGGCCCCCGCCACGCAGTCGGCGCTGGACGCCATGCTGAAAGAGGGGGAAGTCAGCATCCGGGATTTCCACGTGGCCGTGCAGAACCTGTTGGCGCTTGCGCGTCAGCTGCACGGCTTGCACCGGCAGTTGTACGTGCAAAGCCTGCAGGACGTGCGGGACTACGATCGCCAGACCCTGGGCCTGACCCTGTCACTCACCATCGGCGGGCTTTTCCTGATTATCCTGATGCTGCTGGCCTTTTCGGGACGTCTGCGCCACAGCACCACCGCCCTGCACGAGGCGCAGGCGGCCCTCGAGGAGCGCGAGAAGAATTTCGCGTCCCTGGCGCACAACATGCGTGGCGGCGTGGTGGTAGTACGAAACCGGCGCATCTGTTTCGCAAACCGGGGGGTCGCAGAAATGCTGGCGGAGGAAGACCCCGAAGCACTGCAGGGTCGGGACCTTGCCGCCATCATCTCGCCCGCCTCAATGGAACGGGTCGAGGAAGCCCTGGCCGCTGCCGAGGACAGAGACGGGGTGGAGGGTATCGAAATCGACCTGCGCGAGAGCCGCGGCGCGCGCCTCAGCGTGGAGATGGCCTGCTCATCCACCACCTGGCAATCACAGCCGGCCGTGCTCCTGGTCCTGCGCAACCTCAGCGAGCTCAGGCAGGCCCTCCATCGCCTGCGGGAGACCAGCCAGTTGCTGGACAATATCCTTGAAAATGTCCCCGCCATGATCTTTACCAAGCGGGCGAGCGATCTGAGCTTTGTGTTCATAAACCGGACGGGCGAGGAACTGCTGGGCAAGAAACGCGACGCATTACTGGGGCGCAACGACTTCGACTTTTTCCCGCCCGAGCAGGCCCGCTTCTTTACCGAGCGTGATCGCGCCACGCTGGAAGGAACCGGTGTCGTGGATATTGCGGAGGAGCCCATCGATACTCCACGTGGCAGACGGATCCTGCATACCAGGAAGATCGCCATCCGCAACGCGCAGGGGGAAGCGGAGTACCTGCTTGGCATTTCCGAGGACATCACCGATGCCGTGCAGCGCCGAGGAGAACTGGCGCGTTTCAAGCACGCCCTCGATCAGACACTCGACTGTGTGTTCATGTTCGATCCCGACAGCCTGTGGTTCATCTACGCCAATGAGGGCGCGGCCCGGCACCTCGGCTATACCATCGACGAGATCCTGCGCATGCACCCCTACGACATCAAGCCGGAGTTCGACGAGGCCGCTTTTCGCGAACTGATCGAACCCCTGCGCCGCGATGCCGAAATGATGATGAATTTCGAGACCGTGCACCGCCACCGCGACGGCCATGACATCGACGTGGAGATCATGCTCCAGTGCACGCAAATCGGCGACCACGACAGGCGCTATGTGGCCATCGTGAGGGACATCAGCGAGCGCAAGCAGATCGAGCGCGAGCTGGCTCAGCATCGCGAGCGCCTGGAAGAACTGGTGGAGGAGCGCACCGCGGAACTGATCGCCGCCCGTGACGAGGCGGAGCGCGCCAACGCGGCGAAGTCGGAGTTTCTTTCACGCATGAGCCATGAATTGCGCACGCCGATGAACGCCATCCTGGGTTTTGGCCAGATCCTGCAACTGGACAGCGAGCAACTCAGCGAACTGCAGCGCCGCAACGTGCAGGAAATCCTCGATGCCGGTCGCCACCTGCTGGATCTCATCAACGAGGTGCTGGACCTGGCGCGGATCGAATCCGGGCGGCGCGAGATCAACGTGGAAACGCTCCATGTCAGAGAACTCGTCGATCAGTGCCTGCCCATGATTGCCACCCAGGCGGAGGAACGCGGCATCAGGGTCATCGATCGCCTGGGGCAGGACACTCACCCGGTGATGGCCGATGAGAAAGGGCTGAAGCAGGCCCTGCTGAACCTGCTGAGCAATGCCGTCAAGTACAACCGCGAGGATGGTTCGGTTGCCGTCGATGGCGAGGTGCTGGACGACGGTTACCTGCGCATCAGCGTTAGCGACGATGGCCCCGGCCTGACGCCGGAGCAGATGGAAAAGCTCTATGTTCCCTTCGAGCGCCTGGACAACGGCCGTGACGTGGAGGGTACGGGCATCGGTCTCGTCATTACAAAGCACGTGGTGGAACTGATGGGCGGGCGCACCGGCGTATCCAGCACGCCCGGACATGGATCGACTTTCTGGATTGATCTTCCCCTTGTGACGGAGGCGCGCCTGAATCAATGTTGACACTGGCACCCGAACACGAGATCAATACCGATCCCGAACACGCGCACATCCTCGTGGTCGATGACGAGCCGGCCAATGTGAAGTTGCTGGAGCAGATCCTGCGCGGCATGGGGTTTGTCAATGTTGCCAGTACCCTCGACGCGCGCGAGGTCGTGGACCTGTATCGACGGCATGCCCACGACCTGATCATCCTCGATCTCAATATGCCGCAGCTGGATGGTTTTGCCGTCATGCAGCAGCTCCGCGAGGCGGCCGGAGACGGCCTGCCGCCCATCCTCGTGCTGACCGCGCAGCACGCACAGAGCTGGCGGCAAAGGGCCCTGGACGAGGGGGCGCGGGATTTTGTCACCAAGCCATTCTATACCGATGAGCTGATTGCCCGTGTTCGAAACCTGCTCGACGCCCACATGGCGCAGAAATACATGCGCCACCAGAATGAGATCCTCGAAGAAAAGGTCCGCCAGCGTTCACGCGCCCTGCATGACACCCGCCTCAAGGTGATCCGCCACCTCGGGCGTGCGGCGGAGTACCGCGATAACGAGACCGGGCTGCACATCATCCGCATGAGCAAGATCTCGGTCGTCGTCGCGCAAGCGGCAGGCCTCGACCGTAATGCCTGTGACCTGTTGCTGAATGCCGCGCCCATGCACGATATCGGCAAGATCGGCATCCCCGATCATATCCTGCTCAAGCCCGGCAAACTCGATGCCCGGGAATGGGAAATCATGAAGACCCATGCCCAGATCGGCGCCGATATCCTGTCCGACGATGATTCGGATCTCATGATCATGGCCCACGAGATCGCCCTGACCCACCACGAAAAATGGGACGGCAGTGGGTACCCGAACGGGCTGCGTGGCAGGGACATCCCCCTGGCTGGCCGTATCACCGCGCTGGCCGACGTCTTCGATGCGCTCACCTCGGTGCGTCCCTACAAGCAGGCCTGGCCCGTGGAGCGCGCGGTGGAACTGATCAAGAACGAGCGCGGACGTCACTTCGACCCACAACTTGCGGACTATTTCATCGATGGATTGCCACGCATAGTCGAGATTATCGAGAAATACGCCGAACCGGAGGTAAGTACCCATGGCTAGTACGGCATCGCGCTCGCGCGGGCAGATCTCCCGGACCTTCGCTGGCTGTTGGCCGGCCTGCATCGTCAGCCTTGTACTGGTCGGCTACCTGCTCGTCACCGGCGAGAGCATGGTGGCGGTATCCAGCCTGTTGGCCGCATCTCTTCTCTGGTATGTCCAGGCAGGGCGTCAGCGCCGCAGTGTGGTGTCGCTTCCAACGGCAGACGAGAATCAGATGGCCGGCGACGCAATGGACGTCCTCGCCGCCGACTGTGCCACGGCCGCATCCCGCCTGACGACAAGGGAAGTCACGCCCTTGCTGGAAACCCTGGATCAACTGCAGGGCGTCATCAGTGACGCCAACCAGCGTCTGCACGAAAGTTTCAATGGCCTGATGGAGAACTCGCGCCGCCAGAGCGAGCTGACCCGTGCCGTGATCGGCAGACTGGGGGCAGACGGTCCGGACGACGGTGAGGAGGCTTCCACGCTCACCTTCGACAAGTTTGCCGCCGAGACGGCCCGCGTGCTGCGCGACTACATGGACATCACCGTCATGGTGAGTGACAAGGGGATCGCCGCGGCCATTCGCATGCAGGACATGATGGAGCAGATGGACGGCATGTTCAGGCTTCTCGAACAGGTGCGCCAGCTAGCCGAACAGACGGGGCTGCTGGCGCTCAATGCGTCCATAGAAGCGGCGCGTGCCGGGGAGAGCGGTCGGGGTTTCGCCGTGGTGGCGGACGAGGTCAGGGCGCTGGCCGACAGATCGGCGAAGCTCAATGAGGAGATCGGCCGGCATGTCAGCATGAACCGGGGCACCCTGAAGGAAACCAACGAACTGGTGGGGGAGATCGCCTCGCTGGACATGCGACATGCGCTGGAGGCCAAGAGCAATCTCGACGAAATGCTCGTCACGCTGGAGGAGGTCAACCGTTTCGTCACCCGTGGGCTGGGGGAGTCGTCTTCCATCACCGATGCCATTCACCAGGAGGTCGGCGCGGCGGTTACCGCCTTGCAGTACGAGGACATGGCATCGCAACTCATTGCGCATGTCAGGGAAAGGCTGGTCGCCGCTACCGGCGGACTGGACGGCGCCCTGGCTCTGTTCCGCGGCGGGGAATTGTCCGCCGCCCTGGTCCGGCTGCATGAGATGCTGCGCAGGGCGGAGGAAGAAGGGGACATCGCCCATCGCGCCGTGGCCTCGTCCTCCATGCAGGAAGGCGATGTCGAACTGTTTTGATCGGCAGGTTCAGGGGCAAGACACATGAGAAACCACTCCGTGAATTCGGTCTATCACGAGGACGATGTCACGCTGCGTATCGCCATCCGTGGTCGTTTCGATTTCTCCATGCTGGCGGAATTCCGTGAGGCCTACAGTCGTATCGAGGCCGAAGCGCAGAGTGTGATCATCGACATGACGCACACGGAGACCATCGACAGCTCGGCGCTGGGGATGTTGCTGAACATGCAACGCCATCTGAACAAGGGGGATCGTGAAATACGTATCATCAATTGTAACGAGGATGTCAGGAATATCTTCGATATCACTCGCTTCGATCGCAAGTTCGATATCAGTTGAGCATGGAAACGATACTGGTCGTCGACGATCTTGCCACCAACCGCAAGATGCTGTGTCAGATCCTCACCTCCCTGCGGGAATACAGGGTGATCGAGGCGAGTAGCGGGGGAGAGGCGCTGGAGCTTTTTGAAAGGGAACGCCCCGATCTCGTCCTCATGGACATCGACATGCCCGGCATGAATGGTTGTGAATCGGCGGGGCGCATCAAGCAGCTGTCGGGTACCCTGTACACGCCGGTGATCTTCGTTACCGCGCTCAGCGCCGAGACTAACCTCGCCAGCTCGCTGGCGGCCGGGGGCGATGACTTCATCGGCAAGCCCTTCGAGGTCGGCGTGCTCGACGCCCGGGTACGCGCCCACCTGCGCATCCGTGAACTGAGCCGCAGCCTGGCGGAACAGAACCAGGAATTGCAGATGCACAACCAGCGCCTGCTACAGGAGCAGGAACTGGTGGAACATTTCTTCAGCAGCAGCCTGCTGCAGAGTGATCTCGACAGCGAGCTGATTCGCCTGCACATGTCGCCCATGTCGGTGTTCAACGGTGACCTGTTCCTGGTCGAGCGCGGGCCGCGCGGTGGCCTCTACCTGGTGACCGGCGACTTCACCGGCCACGGTCTCAGCGCCGCCATGGGGACCCTGCCGGTGGCCCTGATCTTTTTTCGCCTTGCGCGCCAGGGTGGCGATCTCGGGGACATGGCCCGCGAACTCAATGTCCAGCTTCATCGCCTCCTGCCACCGGGCATGTTTTTCGCAGCGACGCTGCTGGAGCTCAGTCCACGGGCTGATCGGCTCTCGGTCTGGCAGGGCGGCATGCCCGAGACCCTGTGGCTGGATGCAGGCGGAAAGCTCAAGGGCGCGGTGGCCTCACGCCACATGCCCCTTGGCATACTCGAAGACGATGAGTTCGATGACAGCGTCGAGGTGCTCCCGGTCCGCGATGGCGATCGCCTGTACCTCTACAGCGATGGCCTGACCGAGGCCACTGACGCTACCGGCCGTATGTTCGGCCATGCGCGCGCCAGGGAGGTCCTGCTGGGGGCGGGGGAGGATCGTTTTTACGCCCTGCTGGAAGAGGTGGAGAGATTCACCTCTCGCCAGAAGGATGATCTGACCCTGGTGGAGTTGACCTGCCGGCCACTACCGCCGGGCGGAGAGCCTGTCGCGGGCGAGGCCATGCCCCGGCGCTGGGAGTTTGGCGTGACACTGGGTATCCACGAGATACGTGCCGATGATGCCCTGCCGGCCATTTCCCGCGCCATCGCCGGGATCCCGGGGCTGGGCCGCCACCGTGGCCTGATCGCGATGATCATGAGCGAGATGTACGCCAACGCGCTGGATCACAGTATCCTCGGGCTCGACAGCAGGATGAAGTCCAGCGAGGCCGGCTTTGCCGACTACTACGAGGAACGACGTCACCGCCTGCAGGAACTGGAGACGGGCAGCGTGCGCTTCCAGTTCCGGTGCCATGACGACGGCGAAGGGCCGCTGCTCACCATCCGGGTAAGCGACAGCGGGCAGGGATTCAGAGACGGCCTTGCCCCGGCCGGGGCGGAGGCCCTGCATGGACGGGGCCTGCAGATCCTCAGCGAACTCTGCGAGGAACTGGTCTTTTCGGACAATGGCTGCATCCTGGAAGTCCGTCTACGTCTGTGACGGGCTTTGTTGTGCAGGTATTGCTGCCTTGGCGGGAGAAGCCGGGTGTGGCCCGAGGATGGCTTCTGAAAAAAGGCTTTTCAGAACAAGCGCTTGTGCCGCCTGCAGGGGTCTGTTATGGTAGCGGCCAGAAAAACTGGTGCCGAGGAGAGGACTTGAACCTCCACGGGGTCACCCCCACTAGCACCTGAAGCTAGCGTGTCTACCAATTTCACCACCTCGGCATGAGTCCGGTGTCGCCACCGGCATCAAGGCCGCGAACTTTACCGGGAGTGCTCCGGCTTGTCAATTCACCCGCGCCCGGCGCGGTACCCCGAAGCCTCCTCCTCCGGCGGCCACTGGCCGCACCCCTGAATACATACATGTATATTAGAGAATCCCAGGAAAACCATGCCCAGTACATCTCCAGGCCGTAAACGCGGCAAGACCACGAGCAGGAAGAAGGCGGCGAAGAAGGCCGCCAAACCGGCAAGCAAGGCCACAAGGAAGAAGGCCGCCACGAAGAAGTCCACCAGAAAGAAGGTGGCAAAGAAGCGTGCCACCGGGCAAAAGAGCGGCACGAAAAAGACGGCGGTGAAAAAGGCCCGCCGGAAGAGCACGACCGGAAAGGCCGCCCGCGGTGGCGGTAAGGGCGGCGCGGCGAAGCAGCGCGGTACGCGCCGTGGGCAGGCCGCGGCCAGCCCACGGCGCGTACCGCGCTGCTTCGCCGCGCCGCCCTTACCGCCACCGCGGGCGGCCTTTCCGGTCGTGCTCTTC
>JALTLF010000192.1 GCA_027005735.1 Chromatiales bacterium
TGGCGTCGTCTCTCGGAGGGAGAGGGAATTTTGTTTTGATCCCCTCACCCTACCCTCGGCTCTAGCATCCTGCTTCGCTCTACCTCCGCCATCCCTGGCGTCGTCTCCCTGAGGGAGAGGAGCAAACGTCAAGGTCGGTGTTTTTCCAGCAGCTTGCGTTCGGCTTTGGCGATCTCCACCAGTTGCTGGCGTTGGGTGAGGGGCACGCGTTCGTGTGCCATGACGCGCTCGGGGTAGTCGGCGGTGGCGGCGAGGGCATCGTCGATGCACTGGCCGGTTTGTTGTTTGTCGAGGCCGAAGTGTTTGCCCAGGTCGGCGAAGAAGGCGCCGTGGTCGGGGTAGCCTTCGGGGTCGAAGGGGATGGCGCTGACCAGGTTGTGGCGTGGCCAGGCGCGCATGGGGGAAGGGTCATAGACCGGTGTCAGGCGGCAGTTGTCCAGGCCGCCCAGCAGGGCGACGTTGTCGAGGTGCAAATCACCATTGCCGGTTAGCAAGGCCATGAGCAGGCGGCGGTAGAACTGTTGCTCGGTGTCGGGCGCGAGGGTGGCGACGTCGCGCAGGCGGGTGAAGACCTCGCCCAGTTCGTCGAGGAGGATGTCGCCGGTTTCGCGGAAGTCGTGATCACCGGTGGCGATGACGGAGAATAGCGACTCCACCGGCAGCGGGCCGTTGTCGTCGCGGTCGAAGCGTTCCACGGCGAGGAAGTGCAGGCCGTCGGCATCGAAGCGATGGTGCGCGGGGGTGGCGAAGCCCGCCTCGGCGTGCAGGTCGAGGCACAGGGCCTCGAGATCCAGCAGGCCGGGGTATTCGGGCGGTTCCACCTTGAGCACCACGTCGGTGTGTCCCGGCGTGCCGGGCGGGTAGAAGCGCGGCTGTTCGGCGGCGGGATCGATGGCCACCAGCAGCTTGGGGATCATGCCGCCCACCGAGGGGGTGGGGCCGAGGATCTCTTCCACCACCTGGGGATCGAAGCTGACGTTTTCGTCGAGCACTTCGCGCTTGAGCATGCGCCACAGTTCCGAGCGTGCTTCGCCGGGCGGCGCGGCGGCGGCGTGTTCGGCTTCAATGGCGTGGTACCAGTCTTCGGCGGCGAGATCGTCGGCGAAGACGTCCACGTGCCCTACCCCACCGTGGCCGCCCAGGGTGAGCAGTTGCCACTCGGTGTCGATGCCGGGTGGCGGTTCGCGGCCGAGGCGCGCGCGCAGCAGGTCGAGGTAGTGGCGGCGCTGGAGGTTGCGGGGGTTGTTGCCGGGGATGAGCGCCAGCAGGCGCGGGAACACCGGTATGCGCTCACTCACCGGGTAGGCCACGGTGTCACTGCCCCAGATGGCGCCGTCGCCCAGCAGGCAGAAACCGGGCAGGCCGCTGTCGAGCCAGTCGGGGGTATAGGTGAAGAAGGTGTCCGCGTCGGCCAGCACGAGGTCGCCCATCTTGCGGGGCGTGCCGCCGAGGCGGCTCCAGATGACGGCGTGGTGGTGGCGCGCCACGGGCTAGCCCCGTTTCCTCTCGCGCCCCGTGCCGGTATGGAAGAAGTCGCCCTGGCGAATGGCCCGTACCACCTCTTCGCGGCGGCGGCGCGGGGTGACGGTGAGTTCCATGTCCAGCGCCTCGGCCATGGCCGCCAGGCTGGAGGCGCGGAGGTCGCCGCGGTGCTTGGCCTTGCTCAGCCCCACGGGGGTGAGGCCGGCGCGCTCGGCCAGCTCGGCCTGGGAGATCCCGCGGGCCTTGGCGGTGGCCACCAGGTGCTCGATGAGTTGTTTGATCGGCTCTGACATTAGAACGGCATTAAACTTTCGTTTAATTTGCAGGGCGATTTTGCCCGTTTCCGTGGTTTAATTATACGTTAGTTTAACGTTTTGGCAAGGTGGTGGGAAAACAAGGGGTTGGGGCTGGATTTTGATCCCCGCCCCCTGTCCCCCGCCCTGAGGGCGGGGGGACCGTTATTTCGAGATCCGTGCAGTGATTCCCGCGCGAAGGTGACGACAAAACACGAAGACCCGAATGGCGGTTCTTTCTCCCTTTGGGACCTCGGTGCCCCGCAGGGGTAGAAGGACAGGATGAGAGGGTCACATACAGGGGTTTTCTGCTGAGGCTGGCTTTTGATCTCCGCCCTACAAAGTGGCGAGATTCGAGGAGCGAGGTCTGAGGATTTTGATCCCCGCCCCCCTGCCCCGCCCTGAGGGCGGGGGGACGGAGATACGCAGCCGCTCGATGCCGGCGCGCAATGACGCGGGGCTATTTCCCCGTGTGCCCCGTGCCCCCCGTGGTTAAACGCTTTCAGTCCAGATCGGCGAGCAGGCTCTGGCGGGTGGCTTCGGGGACGGGATCGACTTCGCGCATGGCGTTTTCGTGGTCGATGCCCATGGCGAGGCTGGCGCCCTTGCGCAGGTCGGCGATCATCTCCGGGGTGAGTTCGAAGCGCATGAAGTGAACCGAGGAAGTCTTTTCCTCGGTGTCGCGTTCGAGGTCTTCGTCGGCGATGGCATAGACCTTGTCGTGGCCGGCGATGCGTACCCAGACCTTGTCTTCGATGCCGATGAGTCTGGCCAGCGCGGCCTTGCGCTCGTTTTCGTCCTCGTACTCGATCATGAAGGTGGCCTTCCAGTTGCTGCCGTCGGGGATCAGCGGGTTGTAGGCGTCCAGTTCTTCCTGGATGCCGTCTTTCTCGAAGATCTTTTCGATGCGCAGCATTTCCTGGATCTGGTACTGGATGGTGAGCCGGTCCTCGAAGTAGAGGGTCTCGTGCTCGCCCAGGTGGACCTTGCGGTCCTTCTTGTGCTCCATGACGCGCTTGCGGAAGTCGGCGCGCTGTTCGGCGTAGTCTTCCAGGCTGAGGAGATCGTCGCGTGTGAGTTTGCTCATGGTGTGCCTCGCTCTGATACCGCTATATCAAACATCCGATCATTTAAAATTCATGTTGTTCAGATCCCGTAGGCCTTGCGTAGCAGGCTCAGGGGATGCTCCGGCTGACGGCCGTCGCGCAGGCCGTTTTCGATCTGGTGGCCGGCCATGGGGCAGTCGCTGGTGTAGTGATCGACGCCGCTGTCCCGGACGCGGTTGACCACCGGGCGAGCGATCTTCATGGACACCTCGTGGAATTCCTTTTTCACCGCGTAGGTACCGTCGTGGCCGGAACAGCGCTCGATGGCCTTGATCTCGGTGTTGGGCACCAGTTGCAACACGTCGCGCGTCTTCATGCCGATCTTCTGCACGCGCTGGTGGCAGGCGACGTGGTAAGCCACCTTGCCCAGCGACTGGTTGAAGTCGGTCTTCAGCTTGCCTTCCCTGTGGCGCAGCATGAGGTACTCGAAGGGATCGTAGATGGCCTCCTGGACCTTCTTCACCTGCGGGTCGTCGGGAAACATGAGCGGCAACTCCTGTTTGAACATCAGCACGCAGGAGGGCACGGCGCCGACGATATCCCAGCCTTCGTCCACCAGCTTCGCCAGTTGCGGGATGTTGACGTTCTTCGCCTTTTCCACGGCCTCGAGATCGCCCAGTTCCAGTTTCGGCATGCCGCAGCAGCGTTCCTTCTCGGCAAGCCGCACGGGGATGCCGTTGTGTTCCAGCACGGCGACGAGGTCGTCGTTGATGTGTGGTTCGTTGACGTTGCAGTAACAGGTGGCAAAGATGGCCACCTTGCCACGGGTGCGCTCGCCCGCCTCGGGGGTGATCCCCTCGCTGGGACGGAAATGCCTGCGGAAGGTATTGCTCTCGAAGCGCGGCAGGATGGCCTCGCTGTGCACGCCGCCCACCGATTGCATGAGCCTGCGCACGGGTTTCATGTTGTTGGCGGCGTTGATGGTCTGCGCCACCACCGGGATGCTGCCGATGCGCCCGACGAGATCGGTATTGGACAGCAGCCGGTTGCGCACGCTGGTGCCGTGCTTCTTGTAATGCACCGCCTTGGCGCGCAGCATGAGGTGCGGAAAGTCCACGTTCCACTCGTGGGGCGGCACGTAGGGGCACTTGGTCAGGTAACAGAGATCACACAGGTAGCAGTGGTCCACCACCTTCCAGTAATCGTCCTTGGCGACACCGTCCACTTCCATGGTGTCGGACTCGTCCACCAGGTCGAACAGGGTGGGAAAGGCATTGCACAGGCTGACGCAGCGGCGACAGCCGTGACAGATGTCGTAGACGCGTTCGAGTTCGGCGAAGAGCTTGTCCTCGTCGTAGAACGCTTCGTCCTTCCAGTTCAGGGGGTGGCGTGTGGGCGCCTCGAGGCTGCCTTCACGATGACCGGAACCTGCCATGTGCTCTTTCCTCCGTGTTCGAATCGCGGTTTGAAAATCAACAGCTGGAGACGCACAGGGCCGGAAGACCGGCCCTGTGCACGCATTGCCTGGAAAGCGATGCGCTTAGCCGTCGAGGTTGTCCAGCGCCTTCTGGAAGCGGTTGGCGTGGGAACGCTCGGCCTTGGCCAGGGTCTCGAACCAGTCGGCGATTTCGTCGAAACCTTCGTCGCGCGCCGTCTTGGCCATGCCCGGATACATGTCGGTGTACTCGTGGGTCTCGCCGGCGATGGCGGCCTTGAGGTTGTCGGCGGTGCCGCCGATGGGCAGGCCGGTGGCGGGATCGCCGACGGCTTCGAGGTACTCCAGGTGGCCGTGGGCGTGGCCGGTCTCACCTTCGGCGGTGGAACGGAACACGGTGGCCACGTCGTTGTAGCCTTCCACGTCCGCCTTGGATGCGAAGTACAGGTAGCGGCGGTTGGCCTGGGATTCGCCGGCGAAGGCGTCCTTCAGGTTCTGTTCGGTCTTGGATCCCTTGAGATCAGCCATGATAGTAAACCTCCCGTTGTTTGCGTTATCAGGTCGAAAAAACAGCTACCGGGGCCGGTCTGCCTGGCCCGGCGGGCCCGCTTCCGGGGCCGACCCCGGAAATTAGACTTAATCTAATTCATGTCACGGGGCTTGTCCAGCCCCTTTTTTGCCCGCCGCGCAGGTGGGCGGCGGCCTTATATATGGGGACGGATCCGCGCAAGCCCAGCCGTCGGCCCTCAATTGACCCGGTAGAGCGCGTAGGCTAACGTAAGCGGCCGCAAAAAACCGGAAAACCTGCCATGGCCACCCGCAAGACGACCCGCAAGACCACCGAGGAGAAGCCCGACTTCGAGACCGCCCTGGCGGAACTCGAGGAACTGGTGGAGCGCATGGAAAAGGGCGAGCTGTCGCTGGAGGACTCCCTGCGGGACTTCGAGCGCGGCGTGGAACTGACCCGCTTCTGCCAGCAGGCCCTCAAGGAGGCCGAGCAGAAGGTGCAGATCCTCAGCAAGGACGGCGGCGAGGGTGAACTGCAGCCCTTCGACGACGGGGACTGAGGCCGCCGTGTCCTTTCCCGACTACCTCGCCGAGTGCGGCGCGCGCGTCAACCGCGCCCTGGAGCAGCGCCTGCCCGAGGCCGAGACCCTGCCCGTAGTGTTGCACCAGGCCATGCGCTACGCAGTGTTCAACGGCGGCAAGCGCATCCGCCCGACGCTGGTCTATGCTACCGGCGCGGCGCTGGGCGAGACCGGCCCGGTGCTGGACGCGCCCGCCTGCGCGGTGGAGCTGATCCACGCCTACTCGCTGGTCCACGACGACCTGCCCGCCATGGACGACGACGACCTGCGCCGCGGCAAGCCCACCTGTCACAGGGCCTTCGACGAGGCCACCGCCATCCTCACCGGCGACGCCCTGCAGACCCTGGCCTTCCAGGTCCTCGCCGAGGGCGAGGAACCGGAGCCGGCCCGCCGCCTGCAGATGGTAGGCGAGCTGGCGCGCGCCTCGGGCTCGCGCGGCATGGCCGGCGGCCAGGCGCTGGATCTCGCCGCCGTGGGCCGCAAACCGGATCTCGCCGAGCTGGAGTCCATGCACATCCACAAGACCGGCGTGCTCATCCGCGCCAGCGTGCGTCTCGGCGCCCTGTGCGTGGACGGCGTGGCGGAGGACAGCCTGCGGCGGCTGGACCACTACGCCAAGTGCATCGGCCTGGCCTTCCAGATCCAGGACGACGTGCTGGACGTCACCGCCGACACAACCACGCTGGGCAAGCCGCAGGGCTCGGACGCCCGCCAGGACAAGCCCACCTACCCCGATCTCCTCGGCCTCGACGGCGCCCGCGAGCTGGCCGGGGAACTCATCGACGACGCCCTGGCCAGCCTCGCGCCGCTGGACGAGCGCGCCGAGCCCCTGCGCGCCCTGGCGCGCTACATCATCGCCCGCGAACACTGAAGCCCTGCCGGGGCGGCATGGCCCCAAGTGCCTGAAAAGGCGGGCCGGATTAGTGGTCGTCGCCGCGCGGGCTTCCATGTAAAATAGGTGTCATCGTTGTTGCCCGGTTCGCCCACCGCCCCCATGGAAAACTCCACCGCCTATCCCCTCCTCGCGCAGATCGACGATCCCGCCGATCTGCGCGAGATGGATATTGCCACCCTGGAGCAGGTGGCCGAGGAACTGCGCGACTTCCTCATCAAGCTGGTCAGCCACACCGGCGGGCACCTCGCCGCCGGCCTCGGCACCGTGGAGCTGACCCTCGCCCTGCACCACGTCTTCCAGACCCCCTACGACCGGCTGGTGTGGGACGTGGGCCACCAGACCTACCCGCACAAGATCCTCACCGGCCGCCGCGAGCAGATGGCCAGCCTGCGCCAGCAGGGCGGGCTGGCGGGCTTCCCGCGCCGCAGCGAAAGCGACTACGACACCTTCGGCGTGGGCCACTCCAGCACCTCCATCAGCGCCGCGCTGGGCATGGCACTGGGGGCCAGGCAGCACGGCGAGGACCGCCAGGTGATCGCGGTCATCGGCGACGGCGCCATGACCGCCGGCATGGCCTTCGAAGCCCTCAACCATGCCGGCGACGTGGACGCCAACCTGCTGGTGGTCCTCAACGACAACGACATGTCCATCTCGCCCAACGTCGGCGGACTGTCCAACTACCTGGCGCGCATCCTCAGCGGCCAGCTCTACACCAGCATGCGCGCCGGCTCCAAGAAGGTGCTCTCCAAGATCCCCTCCATGTGGGAGTTCGCGCGCCGCGCCGAGGAACACTTCAAGGGCATGGTGGTGCCCGGCACCCTGTTCGAGGAACTGGGCTTCAACTACATCGGCCCGGTGGACGGCCACGACATCGAGACCCTGGTGCGTACCCTGAAGAACCTCAAGCGCCTCGAAGGGCCGCGCTTCCTGCACGTGGTGACGCGCAAGGGCAAGGGCTTCAAGCCGGCGGAAGACAACCCCTGCGAATACCACGGCGTGGGTCGCTTCCATCCCGAGTCGGGCAAGCTGGAGCAGAAGGCCACCGGCGGCAAAAGCTATACCTCGGTGTTCAGCGACTGGCTGTGCGACATGGCGGCGCGGGACGAGAAGCTCGTCGGCATCACCCCCGCCATGCGCGAGGGCTCGGGCCTGGTAGCCTTCTCGGAGCGCTTCCCCGAGCGCTACTACGACGTGGGCATCGCCGAGCAGCATGCCGTGACGCTTGCCGCCGGGCTCGCCTGCGAGGGCCTGCACCCGGTGGTGGCCATTTATTCCACCTTCCTGCAGCGCGCCTACGACCAGCTCATCCACGACGTCGCCCTGCAAAACCTGCCGGTGCTGTTCGCCATCGACCGCGCCGGCGTGGTCGGTCCCGATGGACCCACCCACGCGGGCAGCTTCGATCTCAGTTTCCTGCGCTGCGTGCCCAACATGGTGATCATGGCGCCGGCCGATGAAAACGAATGCCGCCAGATGCTCTATACCGGCTACCTGCACGACGGCCCGGCGGCGGTGCGCTATCCGCGCGGCAGCGGCCCGGGGGTATCGCCCCGGGCGGCCATGGAGGCCCTGCCCCTGGGCAGGGGCGAGATCCTGCGCCGCGGCCGCGGCATCGCCCTGCTCGC
Source organism: Chromatiales bacterium (assembly GCA_027005735.1). Taxonomy (GTDB): domain Bacteria; phylum Pseudomonadota; class Gammaproteobacteria; order CAMYNG01; family CAMYNG01; genus HyVt-448. Next base: position 7,865 of record JALTLF010000192.1, read on the forward strand.
CTTCGGCAGCCCGGTGAGCGAGGCGCAGGCCGCCGGGGAGGCCCTCGACGCCACGGTGGTCAACATGCGCTTCATCAAGCCGCTGGACGAGGCCCTGCTGCTGGAGCTGGCCGCCGATCACGAGCTGCTGGTGACCCTCGAGGACAACGTCGTCGCCGGTGGCGCCGGCGCCGCGGTCATGGAGGCCCTGGCGCGCCACGGCTGCGTGATACCCGTACGTAACCTGGGGCTACCCGATCGCTTCCAGGAGCATGCCAGCCGCGAGGCCCTGCTCGCCGATGCAGGGCTGGACCGGGATGGTATAATCAAGGCCATACGACAAACCCTGGCCCAGCCGGAACTTGCCAAACAGGCCACACTGGCTTAAATTCCCACCTCTTTACTCAACTACCTGCCATGACCGCGACCTATACGATGAGAGTCATCACTGACTTCGCTGCCGCGCACGCCCTGCGGGACTACCCCGGCGACTGCGCGCGCGTGCACGGTCACAACTGGAAGGTAGAGGTAGAGGTGCGCGCCAGCGCGCTCAACGACATCGGCATGGGCATGGATTTCAAGGACATCAAGGCCGCGACGAAGGCCGTCATCGGCGGGCTGGACCACCGGCATCTCAACGAGATCCCGCCCTTCGACGCCATCAATCCCACGGCGGAAAACATCGCGGCGTATTTGTACAGGGAACTCGGCACCCGGCTCAACAGCGAGGTGGTGCGTGTGCACCAGGTGACCCTGTGGGAGACCGAGCGTGCCTGTGTCAGCTACAGCGAAGACAACCCGGTTGAAAAAGTTTCATGAGTGTAAAACAGAAAGAAGTCTCCACCGCGACCATCGCCGACGTGCAGAGCTCGGCGGACACCCGCCAGATCCCCATCAACAAGGTGGGCATCAAGGACATCCGCCATCCTGTATTGATCTCCGATCGCGACGGCGGCGAGCAGCACACGGTGGCCAACTTCAACATGTACGTCAACCTGCCGCACGACTTCAAGGGCACGCACATGTCGCGCTTCGTGGAGATCCTCAACATGCACGAGCGCGAGATCTCGGTAAAGTCCTTCAAGCAAATGCTCTCCGAGATGGCCGAACGCCTCGAGGCCGCCTCCGGCCACATCGAAATGAGCTTTCCCTATTTCGTCAACAAGGCCGCGCCGGTCACCGGTGTGCAGAGCCTGCTGGACTACGAGGTCTCCTTCATCGGCGAGATCCACGACGGCGTGGAGCAGATGAAACTGCGCGTGCAGGTGCCGGTGACCTCCCTGTGCCCCTGCTCCAAGAAGATCTCCGAGCGCGGCGCGCACAACCAGCGTTCGCACGTCACCGTCACCGCGGCGGTCAATGACTTCGTGTGGATCGAGGAACTCATCGACCTGGTGGAAGAAGAGGCCTCCTGCCAGCTCTATGGCCTGCTCAAGCGTCCCGATGAAAAATACGTCACCGAATACGCCTACGACAATCCCAAGTTCGTCGAGGACATGGTGCGCGACGTGGCCGCCCGCCTCAACAAGGAAGATCGTATCGATGCCTACGTGGTGGAATCGGAAAACTTCGAGTCCATCCACAACCACTCGGCCTACGCGCTCATCGAGCACGACAAGCGCGAAGACGAACAGTAGGAAGGACCACACCCGAAGATGGAAAGGCCGCCCGCCGGGCGGCCTTTTTGTTTGCGTGCCGGATCAGGGTGCAAAGGGAAGGAAGTCGCGGCCATCCCATTCGAGCACGTGGAACTCGGTGACCCCGTGCTGCCTGAAATGCAGGGCGATCTCCATGCGCCCGTCCAGGTCGAGATCGAACACGCCGTCGAGGTAGATGGATCCCGCCGAGGGACGGGGAAATACCGGGATGAGTGGCGTGCTCTCGCCGGTGATGAAACCGGCGACTTCCAGCGCCAGCCCGTCCACGGGATGATCGCAGAAGCGCGTCACCAGCCATTCGAGGCCGGGCTGCTGGACATGCCAGGCGAGGTCGGGCCGGCAACCATGCGCATAGGACTGGTCGGCGCCGAGCCAGGCGCGGGCCGCGGCGGGCAGGCGGGCAATGGCCTCCTCGCTGGCGAGTTTCAGGGGCGGGTAGATCTCACCTTCCAGGCTGGTGACGAGCCCGTAGGCGGACAGCGGCGGCTCGGTGCTCTCCACTGCGGCATGCAGCACCTGGCAGCCCTCTTCGTCAAACAGCAGGCGTGGTCGGTCTGACACCGAGACCAGCTGGCGCCCGTGGGTGGTATAGAACCACAGGCTGTCCTCGCTTCCCACGCGCCAACCGTCGGGAAAATCCAGAAACGCGGCGCGCTTGCGTCGTCCGGCAGCGGACTGCCGGCAGAGATAACGGATGTGCTCCGCGACACTGGCATCGAACCAGGGCGTAGCGGGAGTGAAGAGATTGCGGTGGTGGGGACCGCGAAACGGAATGATGAGCTGGTGAAAGCGGGTCAGGCTGCCGCCCTCGACGGGCTCTTCCACCGGACCAACGCCGGCAAGCAGTGCGGCCTCCTCTGCCGCCGCGCTACCCCACCCGGTCAGGGCGAAGCACAGTACCACGCAACGAGCGATCCTGCCCATTGTCTCCTCCATGAACGTGACGGCCGAAATCCGCTTCGGCCACGGGAATCAGGTGAGGCGCCAGTCTACCACTTCTTTTCCAGCAGGAGTACACCGCCGTCGCGCACCATGCGGGTGCGGCCGAGGAAGGACATGCCCAGCAGGATCTCCTCGGGGCTGTCGCCCTCGATGACCGCGCCCTGCACGTTGAGCAGCTCGATACCGCCGACCTTGACGCGGTCCAGCGCCACCACCCAGATGCGCACCGGGCCGTTGGCGGTGGAGGCCATGCCCTCCTCGCCGCGGCGGAGATAGTCGATGCCCAGGCGCCGCGCGGCGACTTCGCTCATGGCGACATAGGTGGCGCCGGTATCGACGAGAAAGCGCACCAGTTGCCCATTGATGAGACCGGCGGTCATGTACATGCCCTTGACGGGATAAATGCGCACCTCGTTGGAAGAAGACGGCGGCGTTCCCTGGGCGCCGGGCGACAGGGTGATATGGGTGGTGTCGCCAAGGGGATAGCGTTCCTCGCGGCCATCGATCCGCAATACCGCCGCCTCGCTGTCGGCGGCGACAAGGGTGATCCCCTCGGGGGTGCTCTCCCCCACGTGCAGGGTATGGCGCCGGCCATCCACGCTGAGGATGGCGACATCGCGGAAGAGGCCCTCCACGACGATGTCGGCAGCATGGGCGAAGGGTGTCAATGATAACAGTACAAGGATGACTGTCGAAAAGGCGAAACCTCTGGCGGCGGGAGGGAGTGAGCCTTTGCGCAGCATTGGGTCGGTGGGCGATGCGGAAGACGTGCTCAGTCCTTCCCCTTTGGCCGCGGTTCCAGACCCACGGCCTTGCCGCGACCGAACACCGGGTTGAGTTCCACCTTCATGCGTTGCGGGGCCCAGCCGTGTTTCCTGTCGTGTGCCTCGATGTATACCACGGTGGTGTCGGCGGGGATCTCGATGTCGCGCAGGCTGCGGGTGAAGGGCTGCTCGTCCACGTGCGGGTGGTAGAGGGTGCGCGTCTTGATGACCTTGCCCTGCGCATCCACCACGCGCCAGGCATCGGCGTAGTGCTCCCAGCCGGTGTCGGCATGCCTGAGCGTCACCGAGGCGTTCCAGTGCGCACCGGCGCGGTTGAACACCGCATCGACGATGGTGACCTCCCCTGCCGAGACGAGGGGGGCGTGGAACAGGCCCGCCAGCAACAGCATGGCCGGCGCGCGGCGAAGAAACGCGAGAGACTTTTTCATGGCACTATCCCGTGGTGTAACGGCTCCAGGCATACAGCAGGCCCTGCATGACGCCGAAGGCATACAGCCCGGCGACCACGTCGTCGAGCATGATCCCGGCGCCTCCCTTGACATGGCGATCCAGCCAGGAAGCGGGCCAGGGCTTGAGGACATCGAAGAACCGGAACAGGAAGAAACCGGCGATGATCCATACCAGCCCCGGCGGCATGAGGGTCATGGTGATAAGGTAGCCAACCACCTCGTCCCAGACAATAGCCCGGTGGTCTTCCACGCCCAGTGTGCGGCTGGTTTGGCCGCAAAGATAGAACCCCGTCACAAGAAAGAGCAGGGTGACGGCTATATATAATGGTATCGGCAGCGAGAGCATGAGCCAGTAGACGGGGATGGCCGCCAGCGTGCCGGTGGTGCCGGGCGCCCAGGGGGACAGGCCGGAGCCGAAGCCCAGGCTGAGAAAGTGCACGGGATTGAGCAACATGCGCGCCGGCGGAATGGCGTTGGGACTGCGAAACTCGATACTCATATCGTCACCTGAAGTGTTGAAAGCCGTCCAGCGCCAGCGTCACCGGCCGGCCCGCCGCATCGACGAGGCGCAGGCCGGGCTCGGCCTCGATGGTGCCGATCACCGCGGGCTGGCAGCCCACCGCGCGCAGATCGGCGCAGATCCGCTGGAGCCTGTCCGGCGCCACCGCCAGGCACAGCTCGTAGTCCTCGCCGCCGGCCAGCGTCAGGCGGCGGCGCAGATCCTCGTCGGCCACCTGTTGAGCCAGCGCAGGATGACAGGGAACCCGGTCCACGTCGAGGCGCGCGCCGACGCCGCCGGCCTCGAGGATGTGGGCGAGATCGCCGAGCAG